>DXXK01000033.1 GCA_019416425.1 Bacteroidales bacterium | reverse complement strand
CCGCCGATCCTGTCGTTGAAGGGCGTCGAGACCGTCGAGGGCATAGGCCATAAGGACAACTTCCTGCATACGCTGCAGGTCGTGGACAATGTCGCGGCCAAGTCGGACAACGAGTGGCTGCGCTGGGCTGCGCTGCTGCACGACATCGGCAAGCCGGTGACCAAGAAGTACGACGAGAAGCTGGGCTGGACGTTCCACAACCATAACTTCGTGGGCGAGAAGATGGTTCCGCGCATTTTCCGAGAACTGAAGTTGCCGGTCAACGAGAACATGAAGTATGTCGCCAAGCTTGTGGGACTCCATATGCGTCCGCAGTCGGTCGGAGAGGAAGGTGTTACGGATTCAGGCGTACGACGTCTGATCACTGATGCCGGTCCCGACCTGGACGACCTGATGACCTTGGCCGAGGCGGACATCACATCGAAGAACCCGCACAAGGTGCGTCGGCAGTTAGAAGGCTTCGAGCGGTTGCGTCAGCGCATGAGCGACCTGGCGGACGCCGACGCCCTGCGCAACTGGAAGAATCCGGTGAACGGCAACGAGATTATGGAATACTACCACCTGACGCCCGGCAAGCAGATCGCCGACATCAAGGACGCGGTCAAGGAGGCCATCATGGACGGCACCATCCCCTACGACCACGACGCCGCCTGGCAGTACGTCCTCCGGGTCGCCCCATCCATCCTCGCCAACGACCCTGTCCATAACCCCATACAGTAATCCCGATCTCAAAGAACAGAAACAGACAAGCTCCATTCTCCTGAAGGGAAATGGAGCTTGCCTGTTTCCGTTTAGCGCTTTATAATCTTTTTGCCGTTGCGAATGTACATGCCGGGACGGGCAGTCTCGGGATTGACTTTGCGACCCTGGAAGTCATACATCGGCTGAGTCTCATCACGGTCAGCCTCAACTCCGAGGTCTTCAACCCCACTACCCTCCATCTTTCGAAATCCATATTCACCATGTAGTCTTTGTCCGGGAATTCTTCACCAAAAGGCACCGTAATAACCTGTCCGTCATACTGGTCTTCTCTTCTATAGCCATAAGCGAAATGCATCATTCCCTCCGATTTTTCATCATACCAGAATACTCCCGGATTTCCATCCTCGTTCTTATTAACTGTTATTGTAGTGCCGTCATCTGAGATTGTTATTATCGAGGTAGGAACATAAATCCAATCGTCTGGATAGAAATTAATATCATACTCAACAAGTGAAGACCCACTGTAAAAATCAAATTCTGCCGTGCCCTTTCGGAAATACATCGGCACTCCGTCGACTATTTGCAATATCTGTTTCTTCTCAAATTGAAGTTCATTACCACTTACAGTGGCTAATGTCCATGATTCAGGATATGACGGGAAAATTCCTTGCACATATATATTGTCACCGTCTCTTACAATCCTTACTTCTCGGGTAAAATTCGTATAACAGTCACTGGGACCCTCTACAACCCTGTAATCGTCGTAAGTCAGCAGCCACTTCTCTGCGGGCTCGGTGAAGGGCGGTGCCACAGGTTCCTGAGCAACGGCATTGCCGGTGCATGCCAAAATCAGGCAAGTCAGAAAAATCATCCGTATCAGTTCTCGCATATTCGCATCGCTTTGGTTTTCAACCGCAAATATACATTTTATAATCAACTTTTCCAAAATAATATTCATTTCTGGAAATGACATCCACTCAGGCTCACCATGAATCAACATTTAAGACTATAGTCCCTCGGAACTAGAGGCTACACAGTAAACATCCATACAACGTAGCCCCTGGTCGCTCTGGATCTTTGGTTCTCTGGTCGTCCTAAAACTTATGGACGACGTCGGAACTGCCAAGCCATTCAGATGTCCACTACGTATGTTGATTCACCGCAAAGTTGCCAAGACGTTCCACCATCAAAAAACTTCCTCATTATACCCATTTTTCATCCTTCCCATTGCCTTATTTTACCAATTTCCATTTTCCGGAATGCTTGAGGGAATTAAAGTACCCTGCATGTTAGGAAGTTGTCTTCCTTAAGACGAAGCATTGGGCCTTCGGGTCGGATAATGGATACGCTCGGCAGGCATTCTCAGCTTTCTATCCGTGCCCATGCGCTTGCGCAATCGATATAAGCTGGTCACTTACTTATTTGACAATTCCGAATTTGGTCAATGCGCAGAGTACGCCGAGCATTGCGCGTTGATCTGGACAGAGGACCTGAGAATCCATAGGCTCCGCAGTCTATCTGTCTTTCTCTACCAGCCAGGAGGAAATGCTGCGCATAGCGTCGTCGAAATTGGCGCCGACCTTCACAATCTCGCGTCCGTCGGCACGGAACGGCAGAAGATAGTCGCGGTCGTTGATCTGGTCCATGGCGTCCTGTGCGCTTCTGTTGATCTTGAACTCAAACAGATACAGGAACTCCGGCGTCTTTACCACCAGGTCGATGCGGCCGGCGGCTGTCCGCATCTCCGCCTCGGTGTAGACCCCCATCAGCTTCATCACCAAGTAGATCACGTTGCGGAAGTGCAGCTCCAGGTTGCCCAGGTCAATCTGGTCGTAATGATAGCCGCTGAACAGAGACTGCAAACGTGTCATGAAGTCATCGACACGTCCCGCCTCAACATCACGCACGAACCGGCCCACCTCGAACTCGCTCCGGCCGCTCTTGCTTGCGGTAAAGATCTTCATCAGACCATTAAGGAACCCTCGCTCAACCTCACGGTTCGGATAATCCAGAATAACAGTCCTGAATCGAGGGTTGTAATTATTGATAGTGAGGTAACCGCTCTGATACATTATCGGAACGGCATTGCTCAGGTCGAACGATGCATCCATCAGGCTGTCTATTTCCTCTTCCGTGTTCTCAAGGTCGCGCAGATCAATCTCCATACGGCGTATCATGTTGGCAAGAAAAGTCGGTGTGCCGGTCGAGAACCAGTAGGAGCCTATGTTGCGCTCATAAAGAGCCTTGAGCAGGCTGAAGGGATTATACATGTCGGGCGAGACAGGCGAGAAATGGTAGCCGTCGTAGTTCTCCTTCAACAGTGCATAAGCCTGTTCGTCCGAGATACCATTCTTTTCTGCAAGCTCATGGACACCCTCGCTGAAATTCGACCTGATTTCCTCGACCGTCATGCCGCAGATTGCACTGTATTCTTCAGAAAGCGATATATCGTTAAGATTGTTTAGATCGCTGAAGATACTCAGTTTGCCGAAGCGCGACACTCCGGTTAGCATGGCAAACTCGATGTACTGGTCGCAGTTCTTGAGATTTCCATACACCGACTTCAACAATGAACGGTAGGAGTCCTGCAGGCTCAGATTGTCAGCGGTATCAATCAATGGCTTGTCGTATTCGTCTATGAGGATCACCACCCTCCGTCCCGTCCTGGCATAGGCCTGTTCGATTATGTAGCGGAAACGCTCGGAATGAGCGGCGGATTGTTTCTCCATGCCATAGAGCTGCTCCCAGCGTTCAAAGTCATAGCTCAGTTTCTGAGACAGGCTGTCGGAATCCTTATATTCCCAGGCATTCAGAGCCATGTGCAACACAGGATGTGTCTGCCAATCATGCTCCATACGGCTAATGGCAAGACCCTCGAACAGATCCTTGCGACCCAGATAGAACGCCTCGATAGTAGACAACAGCAGGGACTTGCCGAAACGGCGTGGCCTGCTCAGGAAATAATATTTACCACTGCTGACAAGCTTTTCAATAAAGCCTGTCTTGTCAACATATGTATAGCCTTCCTCGCGAAGTGTCGCGAAGTTCTGTATGCCTATGGGATAAAGATTTGCCATTTCTGCCTTCTACTTGGTTTCCAGCCGCTAATTTACAAAAAAGACACTGAATATCAAAATTATTCATGCCGACTTCCACTCCGGCACGGCGGCTCTTGGAGTTTGTATTTGTGAGTTGGGGAAATTTTTCGTAACTTTGTTTTTTATAAGTAAGCAATAAGCATGAGTTGAAACAACACATATAACGACATATTATGAAACAAGACGACGAGAACGTTTACACCACCGAGACCGGTCTGCCGGAGAACGCGTTTCGGGAACTTGGTGCCGACGAGGAGTACGTGCCCGTAATGAAACCGGCGCACGAACAGCAGGAGGTCACCGTCTATTCCGTTGGAATGGGTCTGCTGATGGCCATAATCTTCAGCGCCGCCGCAGCCTATCTGGGCCTTAAGGTCGGCCAGGTCTTCGAGGCCGCCATCCCCATCGCAATCATCGCCGTGGGCCTCAGCTCCGCTTTGAAAAAGAAAAACGCCCTGGGCCAGAACGTCATAATCCAGAGCATCGGATCATGCTCCGGTGTGATCGTGGCCGGTGCCATCTTCACGCTCCCCGCGCTCTACATCCTCCAGGACACCTACCCCGACATCGTGGTGGACTTCTACCAGATCTTCCTCTCATCCCTGCTCGGCGGTATTCTCGGAATCCTGTTCTTCATCCCCTTCCGCAAGTACTTCGTCAAGGACATGCACGGCAAGTACCCCTTCCCCGAGGCAACGGCCACCACTCAGGTGATCGTGTCCGGCCAGGCAGCATCAGCCAGCGGTGACAACAGCCAGGCCAAGACACTGATCGTAGCCTCGCTGATCGGCGGTATCTACGACTACATCGTCGCCACATTCGGCTGGTGGGCCGAGACCATCACCAGCACATGCAGCCAGTTGGGCCAGACCATCGCCGAGAAGACCAAGTTGGTGTTCAGCTGCAACACCGGCGCCGCGTTGCTCGGACTCGGATACATCGTTGGCCTCAAATATGCCTTCGTCATCTTCGCCGGCTCCATCTTTGTATGGTGGATCATCATCCCGCTGATGGGCACATACGGCGCGCCTGAGTTCCAGGCCATGGCTCCCGACCTGATCTTCAAGAACTACGCCCGCATGATCGGCATCGGCGGCATCGCCATGGCCGGCGTGATCGGCATCATCAAGTCCTGGGGCATCATCGTCAACGCCGTGTCGCTCGCAGGCCGCGAGATGCGCGGCAAACAGACAGCCGAGAAGCCCGTACGCTGGCAGACCGACATCTCCATGAAGAAGATAGTCTTCTTCATCGCCCTCGCACTGGTGGCCGTTATGCTCTTCTTCTGGTTCGGCGTGATTCACACCTTCTGGCAGGCCCTGATCGCCTGGATCGTTGTGACAGTCATCGCCTTCCTGTTCACCACAGTGGCTGCCAACGCCATCGCAATCGTAGGCTCCAACCCCGTGTCGGGCATGACCCTGATGACACTGATCATCGCATCCGCCATCTTCGTGGCAATCGGCCTTAAAGGCACCAGTGGCATCGTAGCATCCATGGTGATCGGCGGCGTTGTCTGCACAGCCCTCTCCATGGCCGGCGGCTTCGTAACCGACCTCAAGATCGGATACTGGCTCGGATCCACGCCCAAGAAGCAGGAAAGCTGGAAATTCCTCGGCACACTCGTATCGGCCGCGACAGTCGGAGGCGTCATCATCATCCTGAACAAGGTATACGGCTTTACAGGCGACAACGCCCTGGTGGCACCGCAGGCCAACGCAATGGCCGGCGTGATCGAGCCCCTGATGATGGGCGGCGACACTCCCTGGATACTCTACATGGTCGGCGCAATCCTGGCTCTGATCCTGAACTGGCTGGGTGTTCCCGCACTGGCCTTCTGCCTCGGTATGTTCATTCCCCTGTCGCTCAACACCCCGATGCTGGTGGGTGGCGCCGTGGCCTACTTCGTACAGCACAGCAGCAAGGACAAGGATCTGGCCAAGGCACGGCACGAACGCGGCACGCTCCTCTCCTCCGGTCTGATCGCCGGCGGCGCCCTGTTCGGCGTATTCGCCGCCATTACCCGATTCTGCGGCTTCGAGTACCAGAATCCCCTGGACGAGTCCACAACACAGATACTCGGCGTCGTTGCCTACGTGCTGCTGATAGCCTACCTCTACACCGATTCCCGCCGCGCCAAGAAGCTGGTCTAAGCGTCATATCGACAAGGCGGAATAGGCTATTTAACGAAAAATTTCCGTAATTGAAAATTATTGACTAATTTTGCATCGCAAAATATAGTGATATATAGATGAAAGCTTATGTATTTCCGGGCCAGGGTGCCCAATTCGTAGGCATGGGCAAAGACCTGTACGACAACAACCAGGAGGCCCACGACCTGTTTGAGAAAGCTAACGAGATTCTGGGTTTCCGCATCACGGACCTGATGTTCGAGGGAACGGAGGAGGACCTGAAGCAGACCAAGGTGACCCAGCCTGCGATATTCCTGCACAGCGTACTGCTGGCCAAGAGCCTTGGCGATGACTTCAAGCCGTCGATGGTGGCCGGCCACAGCCTGGGCGAGTTCTCGGCACTGGTTGCCGCCGGAGCCCTGAGCTTCGAGGAGGGTCTGCGCCTGGTTTCCAAGCGCGCCCACGCCATGCAGAAGGCCTGCGAGGCACAGCCCTCGACAATGGCCGCCGTACTGGCTCTGCCCGACGAGAAGGTCGAGGAACTCTGCGCCGAGATTGACGGTGTGGTCGCTCCCGCCAACTACAACTGCCCCGGCCAGGTGGTGATCTCCGGTACCGTCGAGGCCGTTGACACCGCCTGCGAGAAGATGAAGGCCGCCGGTGCCAAGCGCGCCTTGCGCCTCAAGGTGGGCGGCGCATTCCACAGCCCCCTGATGGAGCCTGCACGTGCCGAACTGGCCGAGGCCATCGCCGCTGCCGAGTTCAACACTCCCGTATGCCCCGTTTACCAGAACGTTGACGCCAAACCCCATACCGACCCCGCCGAGATCAAGGAGAACCTGATCAAGCAGCTCACCGCTCCCGTGCGCTGGACACAGGATGTGCAGGCTATGATCGCCGACGGCGCCGACGAGTTCATCGAGCTGGGCCCGGGCAAGGTGCTCCAGGGTCTGGTTTCCAAAATCAACAAGGACGTTGCCGTTAGCGGCCTGCAGTAAAGCCCGGCCGCAAGGCATTAATATTGAAACTGACATGAATATCGCAATAGTCGGCGCCAGCGGCGCCGTCGGTGCGGAATTCCTGCGTGTGCTCGCCGAGCAGAATTTCCCTGTCGACAACCTTCGGTTGTTCGGCTCGGAACGCTCCGCGGGCACTTCGCGTACATTCCGCGGCCGTGAATATGTAATCGAACAGCTCACCCACGATTCCGACTTCAGCGGCGTGGACATCGCCTTCACCTCGGCCGGCGCCGGCACCAGCCGCGAGTTCGCCGAGACCATCACCCGCCACGGCACGCTGATGATCGACAACTCCTCGGCCTTCCGCATGGATCCCGAGGTGCCTCTGGTGGTGCCCGAGGTCAACGGCGAGGATGCCTTCAATCATCCACGCAACATCATCGGCAACCCCAACTGCACCACCATCCAGATGGTGGTGGCGCTTAAGCCGATCGACCGCCTGTCGCACATCCGCCGCGTACACGTGGCCAGCTACCAGGCGGCCTCCGGCGCCGGTGCCATGGGCATGGCCGAGCTGGAGCAGCAGACCCGCGAGGTAGCCTGCGGTCAGCAGCCCACCGTCAGGAAGTTCCAGCACCAGCTGGTCAACAACGTCATCCCCCACATCGACGTGTTCACCGACAACGGCTACACCAAGGAGGAGATGAAGATGTTCAACGAGACCCGCAAGATAATGCACAGCGACATCGAGGTGTCGGCCACATGCGTGCGCGTGCCGGTGCTTCGCGCCCACAGCGAGGCGATCTGGGTCGAGACCGAAAGCCCCGTCAGCCTGGAGGAGGCCGTCAAGGCGTTCGAGAACGCTCCCGGACTGGTCTACGTGCCGTTAGGCTGCGCCGAGACACCCGCCTATCCCATGCCCAAGGACATCGCCGGACAGGATCCGGTCTATGTGGGACGTCTGCGCAAGGACATAGCGAATCCCAACGGGCTGAGTTTCTGGGTGGTCGGCGACCAGATCAAGAAGGGCGCCGCCCTGAACGCCGTCCAGATCGCCCAGTATATGCTGGAACATAAGAAGTAAGAATCTTTAATATCCATTCCCGTGGAAAACAAGAGTAACGAAAGGCTTGAGCTTGCTCGCCGCATCATTGAGAATACCGGAACGAGCCTGTTCCTGACCGGCAAGGCCGGGACGGGCAAGACCACCTTCCTGCGCGACCTCCGGGCGTCCACCCGCAAGCGCATGGTTGTATGCGCTCCCACGGGAATCGCCGCCATCAACGCCGGGGGCGTGACTCTGCACAGCTTCTTCCAGCTGGACTTCGGCCCCTTCATCCCCAGCGCGGTGGCCCACAACCGTCAGAAGTTCAATTTCAGCAAGGACAAGCTGAAGATAATCCGCGGCATGGACCTGCTGGTCATCGACGAGGTGTCCATGGTACGCGCCGACCTGATGGATGCCGTCGATGACGTGTTACGTCGCCTGCGCGACCGCACCAAGCCCTTCGGCGGCGTCCAGCTGCTGCTGATCGGCGACCTGCAGCAGTTGGCTCCGGTTATCAAGGAGGAGGAACGGCGCCTGCTGGAGGGCCGCTACAAGTCGATGTTCTTCTTCGACTCACAGGCCATGCAGCAGCTGCCCTACGAGACGGTAGAGCTGAACGAGGTTTTCCGCCAGAAGGATTCCGAGTTCCTGTCGTTACTGAACGCCATCCGTGAGGACCGAGCCGACCGGGCGGTCCTGGACAAGCTGAACTCGCGTTACATACCCAATTTCAATCCGCCGGAGAACAAGGGTTATATACGGCTCACAACCCACAATGACGCTGCCGCTAAGATCAACGAGCAGAAGCTGAGGGAGATTCCATCGGAGGAGTTCGTGTTCCAATGCCACGTCGAGGGCAGATTCCCGGAGACTTCCTACCCTGCCGATGCGGAGCTGAAGCTCAAGGTCGGCGCCCAGGTCATGTTCATCAAGAATGATGTCGGTGCCGAGCGTGCCTACTACAACGGCATGATAGGCCAAGTCGTTGCCATCGACGAGGAGCATGGCGTGGCCGTGGTGCCCCAGGAGGGTGGCCAGGTGATACATGTGCAGCCCGTGGAGTGGGACAATGTCTCCTACACCGTCAATCCGGCCTCCAAGGAGATCGTGGAGCACAAGGAGGGATCGTTCACCCAGTTCCCGCTGAAGCTGGCGTGGGCGGTAACCATCCACAAGAGCCAGGGACTCACCTTCGACCGGGCCATCATCGACGTACAGCGCAGCTTCGCGCATGGGCAGACCTATGTGGCGCTGTCCCGCTGCCGGACGCTGGAGGGTATGGTGCTGAGCAATCCCATTCCGCAGCATGCCATCATCAACGACAAGACCGTCAACAGCTTCCTGGACACGCACAACTGCGACGAGATCAGCGAGGAGCATCTCGGTCTGCTGGAGCGCCAGTACAAGGTCAGCCTGCTGGACGACCTGTTCAATTTCCGTCAGATGTTCGCGGCCATGGAGGGTGTGGTGCGCCTGTATCAGGAGAATTTCCTGCGCAAGTATCCCGCTGCTGTCCAGAACTGGGTGTCTGTCTATGAGAAGTCCCGCTCGGAGGTCAACAAGGTGGCCGATACCTTCCGCAACCAGTATTCGCGTCTGGCCATGGAGGGCTCGCGTTCGGAGGATGTGCTGCGCCAGCGCGTCAAGGCGGCGTGCAAGTATTTCCAAGGTCAGTTGGCTCCCATAGTCAGCGTGGCGGTCAACGCCATCAGGACTTGCGAGAACAAGTCGGTCAAGGCCAAGCTGAACGAGCGCCTGGACCTGTTCGAGGATGTGTTGGGCACCAAGCGAATGCTGCTGAATGCATTTGCCATCAATGATTTCGACACAGATACATACCTTGACCTGAAGGCCCGTGTCCTGCTGCGCGACATCACGCCCAAGTCTCAGCGCAAAGCCAGGGCTCCGCAGGCTGCCAAGACCACAAAGGATCTGCGTAAGAAACCCATTGAGGCGGCTACGTCGGCCTCTAAGGTCACTGCTACACCTTACGACATGCCTGACCCGGAATCAAAAAAATCCGAGATAGAGGCTTCCGAAAAGAAATCAAAGGAAAAGAAGTCGAAGAAGGAGAAAGCTCCTAAGGTTCCTAAGATCCCGTCGTCGGAGATTACGATGGAATACTTCCGCAAGGGTTACAGCGTACCTCAGATTGCCGAGGCTCGCGGCTTGGTGACAAGCACCATCGCGAGTCATCTTCTCAAGAGTCTGTCGCACGAGGAACTCGGACGTTACATCGAGAAGCATGTCTCGCCTGACGTACGCCGCCGCATGGAGCGTTATCTGGCGTCCACCCAGGCATTGCCAAAAACTTGGACGGAGCTGCGCGATGCCATGGGCGGTGCCGAATGGGAGGACCTGCACTTCCTGATGAGGTACTACAACCGCGAGCTGACCCCGGTACCGAAACCGAAACCCTCCCCCGAGCAGCAGTCCCGTTACGACGAGATCATGTCCGACCTCCTGACCCTCCGCGAGCCCGACGCCTCCTACGGCTCCCCCGCCGACTTCCTGGAACAAGAGTAACCGCCCCTGCTGAAATCGAACCCCTGACTATATTACAAACCGCATATACAAGCGAAAAGGACGGCCCCAGCGGGGTCGTCCTTCCTTTTGGTTTATGCGGGTAAGTAGGATGGATTACTTGCGGGCTGTCTGCAATTACTTGCGGGCGATCTTCTTGTAACCGTAAACGGCGCGGTCGCCGAGTTCCTCCTCGATGCGGAGCAGCTGGTTGTACTTGGCCATACGGTCGGAGCGGCTTGCGCTACCGGTCTTGATCTGACCTGCGTTCATGGCTACGGCGATGTCAGCGATGGTGCTGTCCTCGGTCTCGCCCGAACGGTGGGAGATAACGGCGGTGTAGTTGTTGCGCTGAGCCATCTGTACGGCACGCAGAGTCTCGGTCAGCGAACCGATCTGGTTAACCTTAACCAGGATGGAGTTTGCGCAACCCTCGGCGATACCGCGCTCCAGATACTTCACGTTGGTAACGAACAGGTCGTCGCCAACCAGCTGGCAGCGGTCCCCGATGGCGTCGGTCAGCATCTTCCAGCCTTCCCAGTCGTTCTCGGCCATACCATCCTCGATTGAGTCGATAGGATACTTGCTGATCAGCTCCTCCAGGAACTTGACCTGCTCGGCGCTGGTGCGCTTGGGAGCGTCGGGACCCTGCTTCCATGTGTAGTCGTAGATGCCGTCCTTGTAGAACTCGGAGCTGGCGACGTCCAGACCGATGGTGACATCCTTGCCGGGAACATATCCAGCTGCCTCGATGGCCTTGACGATGGTGCTCAGGGCATCCTCGGTTCCGTCAAGATTGGGAGCGAAACCACCCTCGTCACCTACGGCAGTGCTGAGGCCGCGGGCCTTCAGGACCTTCTTCAGGTTGTGGAACACCTCGGTGCCCATGCGGATACCCTCCTTGAAGCTGGGGGCGCCTACGGGACGGATCATGAACTCCTGGAAGCAGATGGGAGCGTCGCTGTGTGCGCCGCCGTTGATGATGTTCATCATCGGAACGGGCAGTACATACGTGTCGCAGCCACCGATGTAGCGGTACAGGGGCATGTCAAGATAGTTGGCGGCAGCCTTGGCTACAGCCAGCGATACACCCAGGATGGCGTTGGCACCCAGGTTCGACTTCGTGTCGGTGCCGTCCAACTTCAACATGATCTCGTCAACACCAATCTGATCCAGTGCGCTGTGGCCGATCAGAGCGTCGGCGATAGGACCGTTGACGTTGGCGACCGCCTTCGTAACACCTTTGCCCATGTAACGCTTCGGATCGTTGTCACGAAGCTCCAGAGCCTCGTTGACACCTGTCGACGCACCCGACGGAACGGCTGCACGGCCCATTACACCACTCTCAAGGTATACGTCAACTTCCACTGTAGGATTGCCACGCGAGTCAAGAACCTCGCGACCAATTACTTTCTCGATTCTCATTTCTTTGATATTTTATATCTAATTATTGGGTTTTCTTATCGTTTTTTGTCAAAAATTGCCTAATTTTGAAGTCGGAACCCTTTTCACGGATTCCACACCGCAAATTTACTAATTTTTTCGCAATCTTAGAAACGATTGACGATTAAAACACATTTAAGTCAGTTAAACTTTCTTATCGGTAACAATATGTCGTCGGAAAACGCAGACTTGATACACCGAACGGCGCTCCAGGCGCTCCCTTTCCAGGCGTTGCCCCAGCAGGACGACGTGCTGCGCGACATGTGCGCGTTCGTGGCCGACGGCGCCCCCGGCGATGTGTTTGTGCTGAACGGGTACGCCGGTACGGGCAAGACTTCGCTGGTAGGCGCCCTGATCAAGGCCATGGACCGGCTCAAGCGTCGTGTCGTGGTCCTGGCTCCCACAGGACGCGGCGCCAAGGTCGCTTCGGGAATGTCAGCACATCCCGCCAGCACCATCCACCGGCGCCTGTTCCGTCCCGACCTGTCCGACCCCTTGGGTCATCGGTACGTTCCGGCCACCAACCAGTCCAAGGACACGTTGTTCATCGTTGACGAGGCTTCGCTTATCGCCGACGGCGGCGCGGTACAAGGCTCTCTGCTTGCAATGCTGGTGAAATACGTTTACTCCGCGCCCGGATGCAAAATGCTGATGATGGGCGATGAGGCACAGCTGCCACCCGTCGGCCAGGAAGTCGCCAACGCCATGAACCCCACTCGCCTGCGCGAGCTGGGACTCAATCCACTGCCCCACGTGCTGGACGTCTCCATGCGTCAGAATGCCGATAGCGGCATAATTCACAACGCCACGCTGATGCGGCACCTGCTGTACCATCCCGACAGCGAGATGCGGCCATATATAGACATAGCCGGTTTCAACGACGTCCGCGTCATATCGTCGCGCGAGCTACCCGACGAGCTGGAGGATTCCTTCAGCCGCGTCGGGCAGGAGGAGACACTGATCATCACACGGGCCAACTGGCGCGCCAACGATTTCAACATGGCCATACGCCGACAGGTCTTCGGCATGGAGAGCCCCGTGGAACGAGGCGACCGTCTGGTCATAACCAAGAACGACTACTTCTGGGGTAAGCAGAACGGACGCGACAGCCTGATCGCCAACGGCGACATAGCGCTGGTGACATGGACCGGGGCGACCGAGAAGGCTTACGGCCGATACTTCACCCAGGTCGAGCTGCAGTTTGCCGACGGACGCATCATACAGGCTCCGGTGATGCTGCGCAGTCTGGTGGCCAAAGGAGCCGGTATACCCCGAGCCGAGATGGAGCAGTTCTACAACCGGATTGCCGCCGATGCCCAAGGGGTCCTGTCGGAAAGAATCGCCGCGACACTGAACAATCCATTTTACAACGCCATTCAGGCCAAGTACGCCTACTGCGTAACCTGCCACAAGGCTCAGGGCGGCGAATGGAAACACGTCTATATCGACATGGGAGGCATTGATCCGGAGAATCTGGGTCCTGAGTTCTACCGCTGGCTATACACCGCCATCACCCGCGCCACCGAGCGTGTATACTTCATCAACCCAACCATCCCCGTTAATGAATAATCCCCATAACTCCCACAAATGCCATAATTCCCAGCAAAAAAGCAGCCCCATCGGAGCTGCTTTTTTATTTACTTTCTGACTTATGATCAGTCTGCGTTCAGGTTCACGCGGCAGAAGGAAACTACCGTCAGGCCCTTCATCTCGCCGTTCAGATACTCCTGCACGGTCTTCTTGGCGTCGCGGTGGAACTCCTGCTCAACCAGGGCGTTCTCCTTGAAGAACTTGTTCAGACGGCCGTTGGCGATATTCTGGATCATCTGCTCGGGCATGTTGGCGGCCTTAGCCTCGGCGGCCTCCCTCATGACCTTGCGGCCACGCTCGGCATCCTCGGCGGTAATCCAGCCCTTGGTGATGTTGGACTCGATGTGGTCCTCGCTGTCAAAGTGGTTGGGGTTCAGACCGGCCTTCTTCAGTGCAACCTCGGCGGCCTTGCGGATCTGCTCCTCCTTGGTCTTCTCGACTGCGATCTCCAGCTCGCGGGCAACAACGTCCTGAGGAACGTCGTCACGGCTCACGGAAACGGGGTTCATGGCGGCTACCTGCATGGCTACCTCCTTGCCGACCTCGGCGGGAACGCCGGGCAGGCTCAGGCCTACGATGGTGGCCAGCTTGTTGCCCAGGTGCTCGTAGCTTGCCACGCTGGGAGCCTCCAACCATGCGTACTCGCCCAGCTCCATCTTCTCGCCGGTCTTGCCGATCTCGTCAGTGATGTGCTCGGCAACCGTACGGCCGTCGAATGTCAGGTTCTTGACCTCGTCGGCGCTCTTGGCCTGTGCGGCCAGGGCGGCGTTCAGGATTTCCTTGGCCAGGGCGCGGAAGGACTCGTTCTTAGCGACGAAGTCGGTCTCGCACTTCAGTGTGGCGATGGCGGCGAAGTTGCCGTTGGTGCCTGCGAACACGCAACCCTCGGCGGCGTTGCGAGCCTCACGCTTGGCGGCTACAGCCTGACCCTTCTTACGGATGATCTCGATGGAAGCCTCGATGTCGCCGTTGGTCTCGGCCAGGGCGTTCTTGCAATCCATCATGCCTGCGCCGGTCATCTGACGCAGTTTCTTGATATCTTCAATGCTTACTGCCATTGTGTATCTTCTTGTTAAAATAATGTAAGCCGGAGCCGTATCGGGCCCGGCTTACGGTAGTTAAATTCTGGTTTGATTGAAAACAGGTTGACGATTACTCGGCAGCCTCGGCCTTGGGAGCCTCCTCGGCGGGAGCCTGGGCCTTGGGGGTCTCGTTGCGGCGTACGCGACGACGCTTGGACGGTGCGGGAGCCTCGCCATCCTCGCCTTCCTTACCCTCGGGAGCGTCAAGTTTCTCCACCTTACGCTCCTCCAGGCCCTCGGCCATGGCGCTGCATACGGCGTCCAGGATGACCTCGATGCTCTTCGATGCGTCGTCGTTGGCGGGAATCACGAAGTCGATGTCCTCGGGATTGGAGTTGGTATCAACGATTCCGAACACGGGTATACCCAGACGCTTGGCCTCGGCCACGGCGATGTGCTCCTTCATGACGTCAACTACAAACAGTGCAGACGGCAGACGGCTCAGGTCGGCGATGGAGCCCAGGTTCTTCTCCAGCTTGGCGCGCTGACGGGTAATCTGCAGTTTCTCGCGCTTCGACAGGTTGTCGAATGTTCCGTCCTTGGTCATCTTGTCGATGGTGGTCATCTTCTTGACGGCCTTGCGGATGGTGGGGAAATTGGTGAGCATGCCGCCGGGCCAGCGCTCGATAACGAAAGGCATTCCGATGGCCTTAGCCTTCTCGGCGATTGCCTCCTTGGCCTGTTTCTTGGTGGCTACGAAGAGGACCTTCTTGCCGCTCTTGGCCATCTGGCGCAGAGCGTTGCTGGCCTCCTCGATCTTGGCTGCTGTCTTGTAGAGGTCGATGATGTGGATACCGTTGCGCTCCATGAAGATGTACGGAGCCATGGCGGGATTCCATTTGCGTTTCAAGTGGCCGAAGTGACATCCGGCCTCAACGAGTTGTTCGAATGTGGGTGTTGCCATTCTTTTTGTGATTGTTTACGTTCTTGGGGTTAACAATTCCCGGGTAGGGAACGAAGCCATCTCGGGAATTTAGATACTAAACACTGTTCAGGCAGCCATGCCGTCAGGCGGCAGGGCATGTCCGACATAATTCGGTTTAACGCTTGCTGAACTGGAAGCGCTTGCGTGCCTTGGGACGGCCGGGCTTCTTACGCTCAACCTCACGGGCGTCGCGTGTCATGAAGCCTTCCTTGCGCAGAACGCTCTTGTCCTCGGGATTAGCCTTGACCAGCGCGCGCGCGATGGCCAGACGCAATGCCTCGGACTGGCCCTTGTATCCTCCGCCGTCCAGATGGGCGTAGATATCGTACTTCTCAACGGAGTCCAGCGCCAGCAGCGGCTGCTTAACGATGTACTGAAGTATCGAAGAGGGGAAATAAACGTCCAGCGGACGCTTGTCGATTGTGATCTTGCCGGTACCTTCGGTCAGGTATACTCGGGCAACTGCGGCCTTGCGACGGCCTATGGCATTAATTTTTTCCATCTTCTAATTACTTCTTTTTGTTAAGGTCAAGAACTTCAGGATTCTTGTCCGCGAAGGGATGCTCGGGACCGTTGAAAACATGCAGGTTGGTCAGCTGCTGTGCGCCAAGCTTGGTCTTGGGCAGCATACCCTTGACCACCTTGATGAACAGGGGGTGCTTGCCCTTCATGGTGACCTTGAACGATTTCTTCATCAGGTCGCCGGGCGTGTAGGCACGCTGACCACCGGGATAGCCGGTGAAACGCAGGTACTCGCGCTTCTCCATCTTGCCGCCGTTCAGAACCACCTTGTCGGCATTGATGATGATCACATAGTCACCGCAATCCATGTTGGGGGTGAAGCTCGGCTTGTTCTTGCCACGAAGTATCTTGGACACCTCCGAGCAGAGGCGACCCAGAACCATATCGGTCGCATCGATCAGCACCCATTTCTTCTCAATCGTTTCGGGTGTTGCGCTTTGCGTCTTGTAACTTAATGTATCCACTTTTTAAGTTGGGTTAAAATTGTTTGTCCCTCTCTTTCAATGCGTTGCGAGGCCAATCACAACTACATATCCCCGAGTGGGCCCTATTATTGGATATAATCGGCTTGCAAAGTTACAACTTTTTTCTGAATTGACAAAATATTTCTGAAAATCAGCCCCATCCCATAACTCCCATCACTCCCACTACTCCCATAATATTATCCCGCTCCTGAACGTATATTATAATGACAACTAACTACACATACTCATGAAGGAAATCAAGGATTTTGAGACCGGAGGCGAGCGTCCGTTCTTCGCCGAACACGACCTGCTGCTGGACAACGTAACCATACATGCCGGCGAGTCGGCGCTCAAGGAATGCCAGGACATCAAGGCGGTGAACTGCCGCTTCGAGGGGAAATACCCCTTCTGGCACGTGAACCGTTTCGACATACATAAATGCCTGTTTACCGAAGGTGCGCGTGCCGCACTGTGGTACTGCACCGACCTGAAGATGACCGACACACAGGTGGACGCCCCCAAGATGTTCCGCGAGATGGACCGGATGGTCCTGGAGCGCGTCAATATCCCCAACGCGCTGGAGACCATGTGGCACTGCCGCGACATACGCATCCGCGACGTCAAGGTGGACCATGCCGACTATATCTTCATGCACTGCGCCAACATCGACGTGGACCGTTATGAGCAGAACGGCAATTACTCTTTCCAGTACTGCCGCGACGTGACCGTCGACAATGCCGTGATCAACAGCCGCGACGCATTCTGGATGACCGAGAACGTCACCGTCCGCAATTCGCGCCTCAACGGCGAATACCTGGGCTGGCACTCCAGGAACCTCCGACTGATCAACTGCCATATCAGCGGGACGCAGCCCCTGTGCTACTGCGACAACCTGATCATGGAGAACTGCACCATGGGCGCCGACTGCGACCTGGCCTTCGAGGAGTCCATACTCCATGCCGACATCCGCAGCGCCATCACATCGGTCAAGAATCCCACCTCGGGCGTCATCAAGGCCGATTCCATCGGCGAGATCATTCTGGACAAGAACATCAAGGCTCCGGCCGACTGCAAAATCGAGATAAGCAAGAAATGATGGACACATTCGATTTCGACCACACGCCGGACCGCCGCGGCTCGGCCTGCGTTAAATGGGACGAGGAACCCCACGCCGACGTGATTCCCCTGTGGGTGGCCGACATGGACTTCAAGGCCGCGCCCGTCATCATCGAGTCCCTGCAGCGCCGCGTGGACCATGGCGTCTTCGGTTACGCCGTACCCGACCCTGCCTATTATGAGGCTATCGACTGTTGGTTCTCCAAGCGCCATGGCGTCAACGTCAAGGCCCAGGACGTCATCGTCGTTCCCGGCATCGTTCCGGCCCTGTCCGCCATAATCCGCGGTCTGGCACCAGCAGGCAGCGCCGTCATCATACAGTCGCCGGTCTACAACTGCTTCTTCTCCAGCATCCGCAACAACGGCTGCGAGATCGCGGACGCTCCTCTGATCCGTGAGGATCTGCCCGACGGGACTTTCACCTACCGGATGGACTTCGAGGCCCTGGAACGCCAGGCCTCGCGTCCCGAGACCGTGCTGATGATCCTCTGCAACCCCCACAATCCTGCCGGACGGCTCTGGAGCCGCGAGGAACTGACGCAGGTCTCCGACATCTGCACTCGTCACGGCGTGACCATCGTCAGCGACGAGATTCATTGCGAGCTGACCGCCCCGGGCACTGAATACGTGCCTATGGTCACCGTCAATCCGGACATAGCCTATTGCGTGTCACCGAGCAAAGCCTTCAATACGGCCGGACTGCACATAGGCAACATTGTCTGCGGCGATCCGGAGAAACGGGCCCGCATCGACCGTGCCGTCAACATCAACGAGGTCTGCGACGTGAATCCCTTCGGCATCGACGGGCTGAAGGCGGCCTACACCGACCGCGGCGCGGAATGGCTGGACGCCTGCCGCGATTATCTGTGGCGGAATTACGAGGTGTTGCGCCGCGAATTCGCCCTGCATCTCCCTCAGTGCCCCGTCTCGCTTCTCGAGGCGACCTACTTGGTATGGATTGACGTCACCGCCATCACCGACGACGCCACACGTCTGGAGCACCAGCTTGTGGAGGAGGCCCGCGTGCACGTCAACAGCGGCGAGATGTACGGCGACAGCCGTTACATCCGCGTCAATCTGGCATGTCCACGCACCCGTCTTGAGGAAGGACTGAAACGCATCTTCGCCAACCTGAATGCTTGAGCTGATACAATCGGGGCGACCATTGACATTACGCCAGCGCCTGGTCCTGACGGCCCGGCTTTCATGGCCGGCCATCATGGCGCAGCTGTCCAGCATCCTGATGCAGTACATCGACGCGGCCATGGTGGGCAGACTCGGTGCCGTCGACAGCGCCGCCGTAGGACTGGTGTCCACGAGCCTGTGGCTGTTCTGGGGCGTCTGCTCGGCGGCTACCGTAGGTTTCTCGGTCCAGGTGGCCCACGCGATGGGCGCGGCCGAATACGGCCGCGCCCGCGACATCATGCGCCAAGGCATCCTGGCCTCTTTCCTGTTCGGGACACTGATCGCCGTGATCGGAGTCTCCATCTCGCAGTTCCTGCCGCACTGGCTTGGCGGCAGCGAGGAAATCTGTGCTCCCGCCTCGCGTTATTTCCTGGTATTCGTGGCGGCGTTGCCGCTGCTGTCACTCAACTACATCGGATGCGGCGTGCTTCGGGCGGCCGGCAACATGAAGGTGCCGGGTGGATTGAACGTGATGATGTGCGTGCTGGATGTAATCTTCAACTTCCTACTGATATTTCCTACACGTCAGCTTGCCGTCTTCGGCATGACCTTCACGATGCCTGGCGCAGGACTTGGCGTATTGGGTGCCGCTTTGGGCACTGTGGCCGCCGAGGTGGTGACGGCCTCCTCGGTGATATGGTATCTGCTGACACGGCAGGAGAATCTGGCATTGACCCGCGTCAAGGAGAAACTTGGACGGCTGCGCTTCTCGCGCAACGTCTCGCTGAAGGCCGTCAAGGTTGCCGCGCCGCTTACGCTTGAGCATGCGGTAATCTGCGGCGCTCAGATCATGATCACGGTCATCGTCGCTCCGTTGGGTGCCATAGCCATCGCGGCCAATGCCTTTGCCGTCACGGCCGAGGCATTGTGCTACATGCCCGGATACGGTATCGGTGACGCGGCCACCACGCTGGTGGGACAGAGCTACGGTGCCGGTCGCAAGGACCTGGCCCGGCAGTTCGGATACATCACCACGGCCTCGGGCATGGTGATAATGAGCGTGATGGGCATTCTGTTATGGATTTTCGCACCATCTGTCATGGCGCTGATGTCGCCGGTCCAGGGCATCATCGACCTCGGCGCCGAGGTGTTGCGCATCGAGGCATGGGCCGAGCCGATGTTCGCAGCCTCAATCGTAGCCTACGGCGCAATGGTCGGCGTAGGCGACACGATAGTCCCGGCATGCATGAACTTCATGAGCATCTGGCTGGTGCGCGTACCGCTGGCTGCCTTCCTGGCCCCGGCAATGGGTCTGCGGGGCGTATGGATCGCCATGTGCATCGAGCTTTGCTTCCGCGGCGCGATATTCCTGTGGCGGCTCGCCAGCGGTGCCTGGTTAAAACATGGACTCAAGACCTCACGGCCCTGAGTCCACTTTTAATTACAACATTTCAATTGAATAAAGAATCTATTCTATTTCTTTCATCGTCATCGCCGGACGCCACCTCAGAGGTTGAAGTAGAATGTTCCGGTCGGCAGCACTGTGTAGTAACCGTACTCTACATCGCGTAGCCAGTAGTCGGTGTTGTAGGCCGGCTCGTCCACACCCTTGTCCCATGTCCTGGTCCAGGGATTCCACGCATCCAGCACATTGACCGAATACTGCGCTCCGGTATACTGGAAGCTGACTACCAGCGGAATCACCCGCCATACACCTGTGGCGTCATATCCGCAGGCCACCACCTTTTCCGTTCCCTGGCTTGGAGGCGTCGGAGCCTGGTTCACGACGATTGTGGGCGAATTCCAGCTGTTGTACCACGGGCTGTCCCAGTATGGACCAGGTGCGGGACCGAAACCGGGACCGGGACCTCCGGGCCCAGGACCCACGTTGGGTGTAAAGCCGCCACCGCTACCCGGGGCCGGCAGGGAATTCTGGGCAAAGGCTCCGAATACTCCGAATACCGCCAGTGCCAGTACCATCGATATCTTGTGTAACGCTGTTCTCATACTCTTGTTCTCCTTTCATTGTATTAACAATTTCGGGAGAATAAGGTTAGAGCCGCCGTCACTTCACATACAGGAAAATAGGCTCGGACTCGCGGTTCAGGCGGTCCAGCGCGGTCACGGCATAGGTCAGTCCCGGCTCGGGATTGGCTATCCGCACGCGGTTGAATGGCGTCAGCGCCACTATTGCCTGGGTGTTGTTCAGGTCCTGCTCCTCGCCGGGAAGGAATTCATACACCACATACCGGACCGCGTCGCCGGCCTTCTGCTCCTTGCCGTGCCTGGCGGCCGGCCACTCCAGGAACTGGCCTTCCTCGTTCTTGACCAGTTCAATCTTGCCGACATTCTTAGGTGCCTGGCCGGGACCGGGATAGACGGGCGGTAATGCTATGGTGGACTGATACTTGTCGGTCAGCAGGTCGGCGACGCCCTTGTAGTTGCCGGTCACCCAATAGCCGTGCCACCATACGTTGCCGTCCACATTAGGCAGCTTGCGGCCTAATTTCACCTTGGTGTCCAGTTCATTTCCGGTATTGTTGTCGGGATCGGGCATGTCCATGGTACGCTTTACGTCCTGACCGATGTACAGCTGCGAGTTCTTGATGTTGTCGTTCCACCATTTCACCAGCTTCCGGCTCGGCGCAGCCTTCGTGTCCAGGTTCCAGTAGAGCTGAGGCACGAAATAATCCACCCACCCCTTGCTGTCCCACAGCAGAACGTCGGCGTAGAGGTCGTCGTAGTTCTGCAGACCGGTGCTTTCGGATCCACGCGGGTCCGTGCGCTTGTTGCGCCATATGCCGAATGGACTCACTCCGAAACGCACCCAGGGCTTGGTCTCCTTGATGGTCTTGTGCAACTGCTCGATCAGGAGATCCACATTGTGCCGGCGCCAGTTGTTGCGCTCCATGCCGTTGCCGAACCTCAGGAAACTGGCATCATCCGGAATCGCCTTGCCGGCAACGGGATAAGGATAGAAATAGTCGTCGATATGGATTCCGTCCACATCGTAACGCTTGGTTATATCCTTGACCACCTTGCAGATGAAGTCACGGTTCTCCTTGAATGCCGGGTCGAACAGAATCTGTCCGTTGTAACGGAAGAATCGCTGCGGCTCCATGTTGCTGATATGGCTCTTGGGCAAAATCTCCTTGGCTGTTGAAGTAACCCTGTATGGGTTCAGCCACGCATGGAACTCCATGCCGCGCTTGTGCGCCTCCTCGATACCGAACTCCAGCGGGTCCCACATCGGGTCGGGAGCCTTGCCACGCTTGCCCGTCAGCCATGCGCTCCACGGCTCCAGCTCGGACTTATAGAGAGCATCCGCATGCGGACGCACCTGGAAGATGACAGCGTTACAGCCTGCACGCTGCAGACGGTCCAGCTGGTCGATCATGTATGCCTTGGCCTGTTCCGTGCTCTTGTTCTGCCATTGCGACTGTCCGATGACATGGAGCCATGCCCCGCGGAATTCCCGCTTGGGACTGTCCTGTGCGGAGAGCGACAGAACTGCCAGCAGAACAGCTAATATCGACAATATCCTATTCTTCATTCTTCTTCTTGGTTATATCTTTGGCGGTCACGCCGATACCGAACAGGGCATAGTCATAGTATGCCGGATCCTCAGGTCGTAGCTCCCGCAGCACGCCGGTCAGTTCCTCCACGGCCCGGCGGTCATTGGCCTTGCGTGTCAGCAGACCTAAGTCGCGGGCCACATTTCCCACATGCACGTCCAGAGGTATGAACAATTTTGACTTCGGAATTGATTTCCAGATTCCCATGTCGACTATGCCGTCATCACGCACGAACCACCGCAGCGCCATGTTGACCCGCTTCAACGCCGTATGCTTCAAGTCGTGCGGCAGACACCGCTCCGCCGGCACGCCACCGTTGGCCCGGGTCAGGTATTCCTGCATCCCCTCCACCAGCCGCCACGCCGGGGCGGAATCCTCCCCGGCCCTGACGGCTTGGCTGAAGTCATCCAGTGTCCCGTATTCCTTATATATAGCGCGTAGTCCGCGCAGATACTGCTGGAGGTTACGTGAAAAGAACGTACGGTGGATATTTTTCTCCGGGGGCAGGTCCTCGTAGCCCTCCTCCATCACGTAGCGATACGGCTCGCCATCCATCAGCGCCAGCATGCGGTCAGCGTCGCGGCATATCATCTTGCGGTTGCCCCAGGCTATCGTCGCTGACAGCAGTCCGGCAATCTCGACATCCTGCTGACGTCCGAACCGATGCGGAAACTGCACCGGATCGTCCGCGATAAACTCCGGTGTGTTCATACGCGCAGCCTCGCTGTCGAGCAACTCGACCAAATCCCTACTCACCTTCATTTCTTCTTTTTTGCCGCTCTTTCCTTGTCGTCCTGCACCGGCTGTGCCATTCCGGACTTACGCTCATCGATCGCATGGTTAAGATACACTGCCATATCGCGGCGAACTGTCTTGAGCGTCATGTAGAAGGTAGTGTCGTAAGCCTGGGCACTCCTCTTGAGGCCGGCCTTGGCATACTCATCCTTCCGGTCGTGGGCCTCAAGCAGCTTCCGCTTCAGTTCCACCGTATCCTTCCAGGGACGGTTCAGGAAGACGCGCGCTGACTCGCGGGCATCGATACGCGCCTCCTCGATCGCCGCGGCCGTCTCGCCCGCAGTATCCGCCTTACTGCAGGAAACGCCGCCGGCCATCACGGCCGACAGCGCAACTGTCAGTAATGTCTTGCTTATGTTTATTCGCATATGTCTCAATCCTTGTACAGGCTGTTCCACCAGCGCGGGTCGTCCTGCAGCCATTTGGCGAACCATGCCATGATGGTGTTCTGCCACAGCAGCTTGTTGTCGTAGCCGGAGATCACATGGTTCTCGCCCTCAACGGTGATGAACTCGACGTCGCGGCCCAGCAGTCGCAGGGCGTTGAACAGCTGGATGCTCTCGCCGATTGGAACGTTCGTGTCGACCGTACCATGCAGCAGCAACAGCGGAGTGTGGATCTTGTCGGCGTTGAACAGCGAGCCCTGTTTCGTGAATAGCTCCGGATTGGTCCAGGGATAGCTCTTGGCCGCGGCTACGGAATTGTAGCTGTAGCCCCAGAAGCCCTCGCCCCAGTAGCTGGTCACGTTCGAGATGCCGGCGTGGCTCATGGCGGCTGCGAAGATGTCGGTCTTGGTCAGCAGGTACTGCGTCATGAAACCGCCGTACGATGCGCCCAGACAGCCTATCTTCTTGTCGTTCACGAAGTCATGAGTGGCGCAGAACTTCTTTACTCCCTCGATTATCTCGTCGGCCGTGCGCTTGCCCCAGGCGTTGACGTGACGGGCCGAGTACTCCTGGCCGTAACCGGTGGTGCCGCTGGGATTCAGCGTGTAGACCACATATCCGCGGCTGGCGAACACCTGCGGCGAATAGAGGTGGTAGAACGACGCGTTCGTAGGCGACGTGCCGCCGTAATAGTATACTATCAAAGGATACTTCTTCGCAGGGTCGAAACCGGGAGGCAGACACATGTATCCGTCCACCTCGGTGCCGTCCTTGGCGGTGAAGCTCCAGGGCTCCATCTTGCCGAACTCGGTGTGGCCCAGCCAGTTCTTCAGCGGGTCATCCACCACGTTCTGCCTGCCGCTCTTCAGGTCCAGCATGCAGGCCATGCCGTCGTCGGTGAAGCTGCCGCCCCAGTAGGCCATGTAGCGCGACTCGCGGTCGCCGATGCTGAAGCCGCGGACTGTCATCACTTCCTTGCCGTCCGTCAGCATCGTTATCTTGCCGTTGGCAGGATTCATCTGATATACATCAATGTAGAATCCGCGCTCACCACGGAAATAGATCATGTTGTCCATGGGATTCCATACGGGATGGCCCTCGATGCTGGGATTGAAGTCCCGGGTCATGGCGGTCGCCTTGCGCGTGGCCAGGTCCATGATGAATCCCTGCACATCGAAGTTGTTGCCTATGGGTTCCGGAGCGTAATTGGCTCCGATGCCGTCGAACGCGTCCGGACCTCCTAAGACAAACAGTTTCTTCGCGTCGGGCGAGTATACAGCGTCGTTGATGTATCCGTCCACATCGTTCAGGATGGTATCCGTCGCGAATGTGGTCATGTCCATCTGAATCAGCGACAGACGGTAGAAGGGGTAGCGGTCGGGCGTCTGACGCTGCGACATGTACAGCAGCTTGCCGCCGTCACGTGTGATGTCGCAGATGGAGGTAGTGGCGCCGCCGTAGGTCAGCGGGGTCTCGACACCGTTCTTCAGGTCGTAACGGCAGATGTAGTATCGCGTACGGTCACCGGGGATACGGTCGTCCGGGGCCTTGATGCGGTGCAGCGGACCCTCGTCCTTGGAGCCCTCCACCTCGTCGTAGTAGAACAGATAGCTCTCGTCCGGACTTACGGTTATATCCTGTGTCGGGATGGCTGTAGCGATTCTCGACACACGCATATCGGGTACACTGACAGTATAGAGGTCGTAGTCCTTGACACCGGCCTGGGTATAGTACAGGCGCGAGCCCTTGGGCATCCAGTCGGCCGATGTATTGACGCCCTCGGTCACGACACGGCCCGTGGCGGTCTCGGTCAGCACGGCGCGGCGACATGTCTCGGTGGCCGAGACTGTCTCCCGGTATTTGGTCAGCAGATATTTTCCGTCGGGACTCACGCTCATTGACGACACACGTTCGCCCTGCATCGTTGAGAGTGGATTCACCACGCGTTTCATATCGGGCGAAGCAATCACGGTGACATCTGCATAGTCGTCATCAGGCACGAACTCCAGCCGTACCGTGGCATCGCCGGCCTCCTCGGGAGTGGTCAGCACATTGACCATGATGGAATAGTCGGCCATAGGCAGCAGTTCCACAGAACCCGTAGCGTCGGCTGGAACCGAGTCGGAGCTGTTCTTGGTCACCTTGGCCTCCCCGTTCACCAGGACCTCGGCACGGCTGTTGGAAGTGAGCTTCAGTGTTCCCTTGGCATAGCGCTCGGCACGCAGGCGTGTGGCCAGCGTGCGCAGTCCGGGAGTCTGATGCGAGTTCACCAGCACCAGATTGCCGGCGGTGTCCGGAACCATCGTGGTCCATCCCGCCGTCTCCGGCCACTGTGTGGCGAAATGACGGGACTTAAGCAGTTTCTCAAGCTCGAAGGGATTTTCCTTCTGAACACTGTCCGGCAACGCCGGCACATGCAACGGCGCCTCCGGCGACACCTTATAATCATTGATCACATAGGCCGAGGCGCACAACGCCACGCCCAGTAGGCCGACAAACGTAATACCTGCTGCTTTCATGTTCTCTTAGTTATTGGGTTTCTCCAATGCCGGTATGTCCACCAGCTTCAACTCATAGATCAGATTGGTGTAGGGCTTTACGGAGCCGTTCCATACGTTGCCGTAACCGGCATTGTAAGGTATGACCAACGATACGGAATCACCAACATGCATGTTGGTCAGCGCAATCTGGAAACCTATCACGTTGCCGTTCACCACCGCCGTGTACAGGCTGTCGCCGTTTGTACGGTAGGAGGTGTCGTACATCACGCTGTCGATGTCGTACAGCTTGTAGGTCACGCTCGTGGTGGACGTGGACATGGGCATCAGGTTGTTCTTGGTCAGCTCACGGTCGTTGTGCCATTTCATATACACGGAGTGGTAAGGCGCCCAGTTGGGTGTGATCTTCTCATACTCCCACAGGTTCAGACCGTTGATGAACTCATCGTTGCGCTGTCGCCAGGACTCGTAGTCTTCCACATCGTTCTTCAGGCACGACTGCAGGGCCGCGCCTATGAACAATGCGCATATAAGTATCAGTATCTTCTTCATCGTAACTCGCCCGACTCTTTTGCCTCAAAGTTCACTTCCGGAGCCTTCTGGGCGCCAGCCTCTGCTTTGAACTGCGGTTTTTCCTTAAAGCCGAACCAGCCGGCGTAGATCACTGTGGGGAACTTCTTGATGGCCGTGTTGTACTCCTTCACCTGTTCGGTGTATCGGCGGCGCGCCACCGTCACGCGGTTCTCCGTACCCTCCAGCTGTGCCTGCAGGTTCATGAAGTTCTCGTTAGCCTTCAGGTCGGGATATGCCTCGGTCACGGCCAGCAGCGATTTCAACGCGCCGCTCAGCTCGCCCTGGGCCTCCTGGTAGCGGGCCAGCGTCTCTTCGTTCAGGTCGGCCGGGTCAATGGTGATGGAGGTTGCCTTGGCACGGGCCTCGATCACCCGGGTCAGCGTCTGCTCCTCGTGTGTGGCGTAGCCCTTGACCGTGTTCACAAGGTTCGGTATCAGGTCGGCGCGGCGCTGGTACTGGTTCTCGACCTCCGCCCACGACTGGTCTACGTTCTGCTGCTTCTCCACCAGACTGTTGTAGTTGCAGCTTGTCAGTCCGGTCATGGCGACCAACGCGACCAGCATCATCAATATTTTCTTCATTATTTCAGATTTCAGTATTCATTGGGGATGGCGGTCAGTCCGCCATTCCTCGGATAAAATTCATTCATTTCTCGGCCAGACGACGCAGCAGGCTGTTCAAACTAACCTGGTCGGCCAGGATCTTCTCCAGGTCGTCGATGCTGACACGCTCCTGCTCCATGGAGTCACGGTGACGCAACGTCACGGTGTTGTCCTCAAGGGTCTGATGGTCGACGGTGACGCAGAACGGCGTGCCGATGGCGTCCTGACGGCGGTAACGCTTGCCTATGGAGTCCTTCTCGTCGTACTGGCATGTGAAGTCGAAGCGCAGACGGTGCTGGATCTCGCGGGCTTTCTCGGGAAGTCCGTCCTTCTTCACCAGCGGGAGCACGGCGCACTTCACGGGGGCGATGGGGGCCGGGAAGTGAAGCACCACGCGGCTGTCGCCACCCTCCAGCGTCTGGTTCTCGTAGCACGAGCACATCACGCTCAGGAACATGCGGTCCACGCCGATCGAGGTCTCGATCACGTAGGGCACGTAGCTCTCGTTCAGCTCCGGGTCGAAGTACTGGATCTTCTTGCCGCTGAACTTCTCATGCTGCGACAGGTCGAAATTGGTACGCGAGTGGATACCCTCCACCTCCTTGAAGCCGAAAGGCATCTGGAACTCGATGTCGGTGGCCGCGTTGGCGTAGTGCGCCAGCTTCTCGTGGTCGTGGTAGCGGTACTTCTCGTCGCCAAGACCCAGGTTCTGATGCCATGCCAGACGCACCTTGCGCCAGTAGTCGAACCACTTCATCTCCTCGCCGGGACGTACGAAGAACTGCATCTCCATCTGCTCGAACTCGCGCATGCGGAAGATGAACTGACGGGCCACGATCTCGTTGCGGAAGGCCTTGCCGATCTGGGCGATACCGAACGGTATGCGCATACGGCCGGTCTTCTGGACGTTCAGGTAGTTCACGAAGATGCCCTGAGCCGTCTCGGGACGGAGGTAAACCTCCATCGCGCCGTCGGCCGTGGAACCCATCTCGGTCTTGAACATCAGGTTGAACTGACGCACATCGGTCCAGTTGCGCGTGCCGCTGATGGGGTCTACGATCTCGTAGTCCAGGATTATCTGCTTCAGCTCGTTGAGGTCGTTGGCGTTCATCGCGTCGGAGTAGCGCTGATGCAGCTCGTCGCGCTTGGCCTGGTTCTCCAGAACGCGCGGGTTGGTCTCGCGGAACTTGGCCTCGTCGAAAGCCTCGCCGAAACGCTTGGCCCCCTTGGCAACCTCCTTGTTGATCTTCTCATCAAACTTGGCGATCTCGTCCTCGATCAGGACATCCGCACGGTAGCGCTTCTTGCTGTCGCGGTTGTCGATCAACGGGTCGTTGAAGGCATCAACATGTCCCGACGCCTTCCAGATGGTGGGATGCATGAAGATGGCCGAGTCAATGCCCACGATGTTGTCGTGGAGCATCGTCATCGCCTCCCACCAGTATCGCTTGATGTTGTTCTTCAGCTCAACGCCGTTCTGACCGTAATCATATACCGCCGACAGTCCGTCGTATATCTCTGATGACTGGAATACGAATCCATACTCCTTAGCATGCGCTATTATAGACTTGAATACGTCCTCTTGCTTTGCCATTATGATGCTTTGTTTCTATTTGTTTCTATTTCAAAAAGCAAAGTTACGAAATTATTGTCAATTATGAAAATATTAAAATCGCCGCTATCCCGTCCGGCATACCGTATGAAAATAAAAAAGGGGAACCAACACATAGTGCTGACTCCCTTAGTCTCAAATTACGATTCCGCCCGGATGACTATGCATCCATCACCTGGCGGGTCTCCATGATCTCGAAACACAGGTTCAATGACTTCAACAGTTTCTCAACCGTGCGAATCGACGGATTGGCATAGTTGCCCTCGATCGACTTAATCATCCGAACACTAACCCCCGAGATATCAGCAAGAGATTGCTGCGTGAGTCGTAACTCTTGTCTACGCTTCCTGATTTCTTGTCCAATGTCCATAGTTCCTTAGTATATGCCAGTTTCTATTTTCTATCGTTTGGGTCGCCCCACCTTAATCTTTCTTGTTTTAACCCCCTTTTTACGGTTTAATAAACTTTATATCGCGAATTTACAAAAAAAACAAATATTTGTCAAATTCTTTTCGACCGAAAGTGAAAATATCGCATATTTTAGCATTTTTTTACATTACAGTGAACAGTTTTGGCAGTCAATCCCGCTAATTTTGCATCGTCAATCTAAAACCGATAATTATGAAGACTTCCACTAAAAAATCCATCTCTACATGGGTGAGCCGCAACCGCGGCCTGATGACCATCTACTCCATCGGCTTCATCGTCGTCCTGCTTCAGCTACGCAGCATCCTCTGAGCGTTACAGCGGCTTCCGGTTGAATCTGGAGGACCGGGGCGAGTAGGCCAGCGTGATCACGAAGTCATCGCTCATGTAGCTGTACAGCACGAACTCACGCTTTGCGCCGTCGGCCAGGATGACCTCGGCACGGCCATAGTCGGCCTCGCCGAACTCACCGAATTCTTTAACATCGTAAACCGGTGTCGGCGGTCCGAATTTTGGCATGCGTGATATATGAATTTGTTCACGGAAATCGAGACCCTCGGTCAGCGCGGCCTTGTACACTGCCTCCTTGACGGTCCATGCCTGGACGTTCAGCCGGATGTCGTCGGCCGGTATCATCTCCAGCTCCTTCGGCGACAGGTACCGGTCGCGCACATTCAGCACCTGCCGGCGGTCCGCACGCTCGGCGTCGATGCCTAACGCTGCCCGGTCGCTGTACTCCGTCAGCTGCACCTCCGGAGTGTCGGGCAGAGTGGCCACGGCCAGCAGTCCCTTGCAATGCGTCACCGATATGCGCGCCGTACTGTTGTACAGGAACGGCGCGCCGTTCTGGAAATGTCCGATCTCGCGGAACTCTTCCTTGCCGTTCTCACCATATATCTGCAGGGCGCCGTCCACCCATGCCGGGCCGGCATACTCCTCGCCCTCGGTGATCTCCTCCACCTTGATGCAGGGCAGCGTGGGATGGCGCCAGTATACAAATTCTTCCATAATGCTTTCGCGGTTTTATCCTTGATGGATGTTGGTTCAGGATTCCGTCTCGGCCTTGGCCTTTGCCTCGGGTTTGTCCACCACTACCTTGACCTCGACTATGCGGTGCTTCTCCATCTTCAGCACGTTGAAGCGGATGTTGGCGCGCCGCAGCAGCTCGTTCGGCTTGGGGAAGTCTCCCTTGATTTCCAGCAGCAAGCCCGCCAGTGTCTCGGCGTCGCCGATGTCACCGAGTTCCGTCTTCTCCACGCCGATGGCCTCGCAGAAGTCCTCCAAGGGTATCTTGGCGTCCATTATATAGGAGTTGGGGCCGATCTGGCGGTACATGTCGCTCTGGCGGTCGTCGTATTCGTCGTCGATGTCGCCGACAATCTGCTCGATCACATCCTCCAGCGTCACGATGCCCTGCGTGCAGCCGTATTCGTCGATCACGATGGCAATGTGGATCTTGCGTTTGCGGAAATCCTCCAGCAGGTCATCGATCATGCGGGACTCGGGCACGAAGTAGGCGTCGCGTATCAGCGACTGCCAGCGCGGTCGGTCCTCGCGGTCCAGATAGGGCAGCAGGTCCTTGCTGTACAGTATGCCGACAATGGTGTCCATCGTGGTGTCGTACACCGGCAGGCGCGAGTAGCCCGAGTCCAGGATGATGGCTATCACCTGGCTCCAGTCGTCATGGCTCTCGATGCCGGTCACGTCTACGCGGCTGATCATTATCTCGCGCGCGTCCTTCTCGCCGAAGCTCAGGATGCCTTCCAGCATTTCCTTCTCGTCGCCCTCCTTTACGTCCGAGATCTCGAGCGCCTTCTCCAGCTCGTCGGTGGTGACGTTGGCCTGCCGCTTGGTGATGATCTTGTTGACTATGGTGGTGGAACGCACCATCAGTCCTGCCAGCGGCGAGAGTAGCTTATACAATAGGGTTATGCCTCCCGATGCCCAGCGTACCCACCACAACGTGCGGCCGCGGGCCACGAGCTTCGGAAAGATCTCGCCGAACAGCAGCAGCAGGAATGTCAGGAATACCGTCTGTACCAGGAAGTTCACCAGCGTGCTGTGGAACACGGCCACCTGGTTGATGGCGAACGTCAGCACCACGACCATGGTGATGTTCACCAGGTTGTTGGATATGAGGATGGTGGCCAGCAGCTGTTCGCTGTGGTCCAGCAGATAGCGGCATTTCCCGTCGCGCGGGTCATCGCCATCCTCGATCTCGTCGACGTCCTGTGGCGTCAGGCCGAAATACGCGATCTCGCTGCCGGACACGAACGCCGACATCATCAGACATACCAAAGCAATTAATATCAGGAAACTCCAGGCCACCCAGTCGCCGGGGGCCTGAAAGGTAATTGCCGAGTCACATAACAAGCCGACCATACTATTGGCCGGCAAAGGATCTGGGTCCAAGATTCTATATTATTGGTTTGAACTGCAAAATTAATCTATTAATCCCAATTCTGCAAATTTACTTTGATCCGGCCGATAATATTCCCTGCCTACTCTCCCCTACTCTCCACCCCTCTCTATCCACTCCTCTCTGTCCACATGATATAAATGACAGATTTTCAGAATGTAATGAAGAAAAGAATATTGATGACAGAAAGCTGACAGAGGGTTGCCATATGAATGATGTCCAAAAGATTTACGGGACGTGTAAGGACATGCCTTCGGCATGTTTGATTCGTTATTTGCCATGCGCCGCATGGCAGGAGGTTTGAGTGTCAACATGCTTGAGGCATGTACTTACGGGTCGGATAAGGTCATCGGGTCAGGATCTTCTTTCCGTTGACGATGTTGATTCCGGGAACCGTATGCCGTAGCCTGCGGCCCTGCAGGTCGTAGACGGCATCGTCTTCCACACCGGAAGACGACGGTATGGCGTCTATGCCCGCCGCTTCCTTGTAGAAGTCGTCCTTAGTGAATACACATTCATCATTCTCGTAACATTCCTTCATATAGGAGTACTCGCCAATATGGGCAGGGAAAAGGGTAATCCAATAATCCTTACTTGCTCCTACGCCTTCAACCCAGTAAGCTAATGGTTTATTATCGTCTTTATACCCTATACCCATTCTCCTGTAGACTATGCCGTCCACT
>DXXK01000032.1 GCA_019416425.1 Bacteroidales bacterium | reverse complement strand
GGGTCTGTGCGCATACGACGGTCTGGTGGTCGACATCGACTGGAAGAACGGTCGCCCCGTCACCGCATCAATCAAGTCCACGGCCAAGGATTGTTCCGTAAAGGTAAAGGGTTTCGACAAGCCTTTCGACATCGCCAAGGACAACACCGTTAAAATCAAATTCTCATGAGAACTATCTCAGGACTCTTAGCATTGTCCATGTCCCTGGCACTCGCCATGGACATGGCCGCCACCGTCAATCGGCGCGAACTTTCCGACGGATGGAAATTCCGACAGGGTCGTTCGGAGATTTGGTATCCCGCGACCGTACCGGGAACCGTCCATACGGACCTGATGGCTAACGAGATTATCGAGGATCCTTTCTTCCGGCTTAACGAACGCGCCGTGCAGTGGGTCGACAAGGAGGACTGGATGTACGAGACAACGCTGAACGTTACCCCCGACGAACTCCGGTACGCCAACCAGAATCTGGTGTTCTACGGTCTCGATACCTATGCGGACGTGTATCTGAACGGCCAGCCGATCCTGAACGCCGACAACATGCACCGCACCTGGCGCGTGGATGTGGCCGGGCGCCTCAAGGAGGGTCCTAACAGACTTGAGGTCTATTTCCATTCTCCAATCAAGATCGACCTTCCGAAATGCGACATGTACGACTACGGATTCAATACCGGACCCGACCAGTCGCAGAACGGCGGCATCTTCGACAAGCTGGTTAGCGTGTTCGCCCGCAAGGCCGGTTACCATTACGGCTGGGACTGGGGACCGCGTCTGGTCACCTCCGGCATATGGCGACCAATCGTGCCGGAGACATGGAATGGCCCGAAGATCAACGACGTGCAGGTAATCCAGAACGTAATCAACAGCTCCAAGGCCGACCTTACTCTGGTTACCGAGGTCCTGTCCGATGTGGACGATGATTCCGCAACGGTAACCGTCACCGCCGATGGCAAACCGCTTGTCTCAAAAAAGGTAGCGCTCCGGAAGGGTCTGAACCGTATCGAGATGCCTGCCGCTATCTCACGTCCTCGACTGTGGTGGCCCAACGGTCTGGGGGAACCCAACCTCTACGACTTCATCACGACCGTAAAGAGCCAAGGCACGACCGACTCAGACTTACAGGAAATCGGACTGCGCTCCATCAAGCTGCACAACGACAAGGATCAATACGGCCACAACCTCTACTTCGAGGTGAACGGAAAGCCGGTGTTCATGAAGGGTGTGGATATGGTGCCTCTGGACAATTTCCTGCCGCGCGTCACCCATGAGAAGTACGAGAAACATGTGCTTGACGCCAAGAACGTCAACATGAACATGATCCGCGTATGGGGCGGCGGCGTATACGAGGACGATTATTTCTACCAGCTCTGCGACCGTAACGGCATATTGGTATGGCAGGACTTCATGTTCGCATGCTCCACCTATCCTGCCGACGACAGGTTCCTGGCCAATATCCGTCAGGAAGCCATCGACAACGTGCGTCGCCTGCGCAACCATGCATGCCTTGCGGTATGGTGCGGCAACAACGAGTGCCAGGATGTGTTCTACGGCTGGGGCAACCGCAAGAAGTACTATGAGGAGAAGGGCGTGCTCCCGTTGCTGGAGTCGCAGTTCAAGGCCATGTACTTCAAAACCTTGCCCGAGGTAGTAACGGAATATGGAAGCGGCGCTTCCTACCGGCCGTCATCGCCCTTCGCATTCGAGGACACGCCCAGCGACGGCATCAACGGCGACGACCACTACTGGGGTGTATGGCATGGACGCGACTCAATCGGACATTACAATGTGAAACGTGCCCGATTCTTCTCCGAATACGGTTTCCAGTCATTCCCGGAATTCGAATCTGTCAAGCTGTATGCTCCCCAGGAACGTGACTGGGACATAAATTCAGAGGTGATGATGTCGCATCAGCGCGCAGGCACGTACGCCAACAATCTGATCCGCGAATACATGGCCGACGAGTTCGGCGTTCCCGACAGCTTCGAGGATTTCCTGTACGTCGGCACGATCCTGCAGGGCGACGCCATCAAGACCGCGATGGAAGCCCACCGCCGCGACATGCCCTACTGCATGGGCACGCTGGTGTGGCAGCACAACGACTGCTGGCCTGTCGCCTCATGGGCCGGCCGCGACTATTATGGCCGCTGGAAGGCGCAGCAGTATTACGCCCGCAACGCGTTCCGCGACATACTCGTCTCGCCGCTGGTCCAGGGCGACACCCTGAACATCCATATAGTCTCCGACCGCCGAAAGAATGCAAAGGGAACTCTACAGGTCACCGCCATGACACTCGACGGCAAAACCATCTGGAAGAAGAAACTCAACGTTACCGCAGCAGCCCTACAGTCGCGCAACGTACTGACCGCCGACATCCGTCCCATCCTCGGCCACTACACCCGCGGACAGATGATCTTCACGACCACCTTCACCACGGCCGATGCCGAACCCTACACCAACATCGCCTACGCCTGCCGGCAGAAGTTCATGGAATATCCCAAGCCTGAGTTCAGGGTACAGGTCGACGAGGTGTCCGACGGGTTCGACGTCACGGTCGGCTCCAACGTCTTCGCAAGGGGCGTCTTCCTCTCCATCGACGGTATCGACAATTTCTTCTCGGATAATTATTTCGATATTCTGCCGGCTTCGGAGCGTAAAATCCATGTCAAAACGGCTATTTCACGTGACGAATTCGTAAAACAACTAAAAATCAACTCAATAGGAAGCGTGATTTAACACAAAACGAAGACATTTAGTGCAAGATAGCGTCAAAACTTGCATTTTTTGGAGAGTTTATTCTATCCTATAAGGCAAAAGTAACATAATTTTGCAATGTTAAAAAAGCCTAAGCGCACCGAATGTAGCATAACATAATTAAAACAACATAATAACCCTAAAAATCATGAAAAAATTCCTAAGTGCATTGATGTTCATGATCGCGGCCTGCCTTTCGGCATCGGCTCAGATCAATGTAACGGGCACGGTCATGGACCAGAGCCATGAGCCATTGCCGGGAGCATCAATTCTTGTGAAAGGCGAGGGAAGAGGAGCCGCTACCGATATCGACGGCCACTTCTCTGTGATGGCCAAACCAGGAAACATCCTTCAGGTTTCCTATGTAGGCTATCAGTCGGCCGAAGTAAAGGTGCCTGCCGACGGCAAGATGACAATCGTACTGAAAGAAAACACCGACCTGCTGGATGAGGTGGTTGTGGTCGGCGTGTCGATGAAAAAGAGCGACCTCACTGGATCTGTTTCCCACATCGACTCGGACGTCCTGACACAGAAGCCTGTAACCAGCCTTAACGAGGCCTTGCAGGGCCGTGTTCCCGGTGTGGCAGTGACCGGCTCCCCCAAACCCTCGGACGACACCGGCATCAAGATCCGAGGTACGAACACCATCAATTCCGGCTCCGATCCCATATATGTAGTGGACGGCCTTGTGATGGGCAATGAGTTCGGTTTCTACAATTCACTTAACATTAACGACATCGAGAGCATCCAGGTGCTTAAAGACGCCTCAGCCACGGCCCTGTACGGTTCACGAGGCGCCAATGGCGTTATCATCGTCACCACCAAGAAGGGTAAGAAAGGCAACGGCATGGTCAGCTACGACGGCTGGGTGTCATGGCAGAAGATGGGCCATCGCCCCGACCGCATGAACGCAACGCAGTTGGGCGACCTCCGCAAGCAGGCATACATCAACGGATTCATGTTCGAGAATCCCGATGCCTCAGCCCAGGACCTGCAGAACCACATCGACAACTTCATCATGGCACCCGACAATGTCTTCGCGTCCGAGGAGCTGGACTCATATCTGAACGGACGCAGCTACGACTGGGTCGATCCTCTGATCCGCACAGGCGTCACCACAAGCCACAACCTGTCGTTCTCACAGGCCACCGACAAGACCAACGTCTATATCTCGTTCGGGTTGAAGGATCTGCGCGGCATGATTGTCGGAACAGACCAGCAGCGCTACAACGGACGTGTCAACGCCTCAGCCGAGATTACCTCATGGCTCAAGGTCGGCACCAACACCACCTACAGCTACACCCACGACAACATGACCGATGACAATGCCTATTATAAGGCATATTACTGCGACCCCCTGGTGGACAATGGCCCGTTCATGAGCGACGAGACCCGCCACAATCCAGACTATCTGTGCACATGGTGGCAGAGTCCCAACACCGAGAAGAACAACAACTTCAACCCCTACAATACACTTGAGATCAAGACGGAGCGCTCACGCTACCATCTCACCTCGTCCAATTATCTAAACATCAATCCTATCGAGGGCCTGAACATCCGTTCGACATTCTCCATAAACCGCGCCGAGCAGAGCTGGAACCAGTTCCAGCCTACGGGAATCCAGGAATCCATCCGCTACCGTGGCGGCGACGCCTCGGCCACCCAGCAGCGCTTCGGCGACACCCAGTGGCAGTGGGACAACACCATCCAGTATATCCGCGACTTCGTCAACGCTCACCACATGGACGTGTTCTTCGGATACTCCATTTCCCGTAACATCTACAACGTGATCAAGGCAAATGGACGTCGGTTCGCCTCCAACGACCTGGGTTGGGACCAGATCGGTTCCGCCGCCGACTGGGAGAACTCCCGCCCCGAAAGCGACCATCAGGTAACATCGCTGATGTCGTACGTGGCCCGCGCCAACTATAACTTCAAGTATCGCTACTACGCTACATTCACAGGCCGCTGGGACGGTTCCTCCAAATTCGGCAAGGGACACAAGTGGGGCTTCTTCCCCTCTTTCTCCCTGGCATGGGAACTCACTAACGAACCCTACTTCCCCAGGACCACATGGCTGGACCAGATCAAGATTCGTGGCGGTTACGGTTCGGTTGGAAACCAGAACATCGGCAACTACCTCTACGCGACGATGTACTATGCATCCGCATCCAACGGCAACGCCGGATTCTACACCAACGGGCACCGCGGCACACCGGCCCTGACATGGGAGAAGCAGCAGCAAACCAACATAGGTCTTGACCTGGCCTTCTTCAACCGCCGACTCACCGTTACCGCCGATGTCTTCTTCACCCGCAACAAGGACCTGCTCATGAGCCACTCGCTGGCAACATCAACCGGCTACAGCTCGACTACCGAGAACGTCGGAGACCTGGACAACCGAGGAGTGGAGATCGCCATCAACGCAACTCCCGTACAGGTCAAGGACTTCACTTGGAACATCGGCCTGAACCTGTCGCACGACCGCAACAAGATCAAACGTCTGTACGGCGGTGTGGAGCGACTCCTGAACGTGCCGACTGAAAGTTCCGTACCTGACCGCGAGGGCAACCTGTTCGTCGGCGAGACTCTGCACAACATCTACTGCTACAAGTTCGGCGGCATCGCCAACGAGAGCAACCGCGACCAGTGGGAGGGTATCGACTACCGTGGACGCACAGTAGGCCTTGGCGACGTGTTCCCGCTTGACCTCTCCGGTCCAGAAGGCATCCCCGACGGCGTTATCGACAACTACGACCGCACCATCACGGCCTACAAGGACCCGAAAATCTACGGTGGCTTCAACACCGACCTGACCTGGAAAGGCATCACTCTGAACGCCATCTTCACCTACAGCGTAGGCGGACATCGCATCAGCGGATATTACGAGGGCCTTGCATCGTCGGTTGGCCTGAGCCACGCCACGCCCGACCTGATCGGCAACCAGTTCATGGTCGGCTCGCGCGCCGCAGCATCGATGGGTGGCGACGCCTGCTACTTCGCCGGTTACGACCACGCCGTGCCTACTCCCTGGGCATACTCCGACGTGGAGGACGGCGGCATCTGGGAGGAAGGCGACATCCGCAAGGAGGAGTCAATCCGTTACGAGTTCGAATGGAACGGCAAGAACGCAGCCGATTTCATCCCCGGCCTGAGCTGGGAGGGACTTGATCCCGAGGACCAGGACGAGTGCAAGCCTCATATCAAGAAGTACGAGGACTACCGCACCGACCTCTATTCCGGAATGGGCATCAACAACATGTGGAACTCCGGCAAGAACATCCCCTGGCTGCGTCTCGGCAACGCCTATCTCCTCTACGCCGAATGCCTCAACGAGCTGGGCCGTACATCCGACGCCGTGGATTGGGTAAATGATGTCCGCGCACGCGCATGGGATTTCAACATCCCGCAGGACAAGCTCTGGAGCAACGGCATGTCGCAGGAGACCTTCCGCGAGGAAATCATGACCGAGCGCGTACGCGAGCTGTTCGGCGAGCGCTGGCGCCGCTTCGACCTGGTACGCACCGGAAAGTTCTATCAGTACGTCAAGGAGCGTAACAAGTGGGCCAAACGTTCGGGCACAATCCAGCCCTGGCACGTGATCTGGCCCATCCCGATGTCCGAGATCGAGCAGAACCTCGAGATCGACTTCTCCGACCAGAACGAGGGATACATCTAATTACCCAACCAATATCTTCACAATTGTTGACCGGAGCATGGAAGCCGGACCATCCATGGCTTCCATGCTCCCCGACAACCAAGAACAAACACATGACAACCATTTAAAACCAATTGATACACATGAAATCTTTACTCGTAGCATTAGCGGCATCCGGCGTGGCCCTGACGGGCATGGCTGCAGCACGTCAGACCAACTATTCGGAGCTGACCGGTATCTCGGACCTGGTGTCCACTGGACTGTTCCAGGGCAACGCAATCGCCGCCGACATCGACAATGACGGCTCCCTGGAACTGATTGTCCGCGGTCGTGACCTGAACGCCGGTTGGGCCAACACCCTCAAGGCTCTGCACGTTGATGCAAACGGCACTTCTTTCGCATCAGCATCCGACCTGACGGCCCCCGATGACGCCATGTGGCAGCGTGTGGCTTATTGCCTCGACTATAACAACGACGGCAACGTGGACCTGCTCTACGCTTCCTCATGGGGTGCCAAACTGATGAAGGGCAACGGCGACGGTTCGTTCGAACTCGTTCCCGATTTCGGTCTTGACGGCGAAATCAGCATCGACGAAGGAGACAGCGAGAAATGGTACACCGGCACCGTCGGCATAGCCGACTTTAACGGTGACGGATATCAGGATCTCGTCACTTTCTGCGGCAATCCCCGTAATGACGAGGGAACACCAGTGGTATTCTTCAATGACAAGGGAACCGGAAGCTTCATCAAGGACGAGAACACCGGCATCAAGGCCCAGCGCGGCGGAACAGTCTGCGTGGGCGACTACAACCGCGACGGCTACACCGACATCCTGGTTTCCGGATGGGCCGATGACTTCGGCAACGACAGCGTACGCATCTGGAAGAACGATGGTACAGGCAAATTCAGCGAGGTGATCGTGGGCAACAACGCCGGCACCGAGAAAGGCCGCGTCATCTTCGCCGACCTTACCGGCAACGGTCTGCTGGACGTATTCATCACCGGCACTTCCGGCCCCAACAACTGGGAGCTGGCCGCATACATCTACAAGAACAACGGTGACGACACCTTCACCAAGGTCGAGGCCGGCCTGCCCGGATTCCAGTGCAGCGGCGCCGACTGGTGCGACCTGAACGGTGACGGCAACATCGACCTGGTTTACGCCGGTGAGAACGGCGACCTGAAGAATTCCGTATACGCATTCAACGAGGGCGACGGCACGTTCACCGCAATATCCGACAAGCTGGGCCAGCACCGCGGCGGCGCCTGCGTCCTGGCCGGCGACATCAACAACAATGGTGTTCCCGACCTCGTACTGATGGGCTACATGGACGGTGACGGTCCCCGCCACTTCCAAGTCTACAACGGCGCCGGATCGCGCATTGCCAACCAGGCTCCCAACGCTCCCGCCAACCTCAAGGCCGAGGCCAACGGCAACAAGACCGTGTTCACCTGGGATGCCGGTTCCGACCAGAAGGCTTCCCAGGGAACCGGATTCACTCCCGCCGAGGCTCTCCGTTACAACTATTACGTGAAGACCACCGATGGCCGGACCATCACCGTCATTCCCGCCGACATCGCAACCGGCAAGCTGCGCAGCGGCAACGTCGACGCTGCCTCGACCGCCTGCAAGCTGGAACTCAACATGCCGTTGGCATCCATCAGCGAATGGGGCGTACAGTCAATCGACGGCGCCAAGGCCGCCAGTGCTTTCGCCACGAACACCGTATCTGGCATGTCCTCCATCGACAGCGATGAGAACACCGGGGTAGAGTTCTTCAACATCCAGGGCGTACGCGTAGCCAACCCCGACAACGGCATCTTCATCCGTCGCCAGGGCTCCAAGGTCGAGAAGGTCGTGATCCGCTGATCTTAACAATATCATCACACAGTGTGAATTGCAGAATGGGGTTGTCGGATTTGTGCGATTACCGGCAGCCCCATTCATTCCTGACCCCGCGACGGCTCCGTTGAATGAGGTCATTTCTTGATTTTAATCGTATTATTTCTTAATTTTGCACGTCCATTTGATGACGTGTCCTTAAAAATCCATATGAAAACAGCCAGATACATGCTCATGCTTCTTGCCGGAGCTGCTTTTATGCCCGCATTTGCGGCCATTGATCTCGACGCCCAGTACGGAGATTGGAAGTTTTCCTTAAACTCCAATAAGAAAATGACGGTCGAACAGAACGGCAAGACCTTGTTCAGCGGAGTCTCCATGACGGCTCTCGACCAGAACGATACTGAACTGCAATCCGACAAGTACACAGGAGTCAGCAAAAAAGAGGAAGACGTAAACGACGCCTTCGGCAAGGGACGTCGTTTCACCTGGACCTATACCCAGGCCGGAAGCCCCAATCTGGAACAGATAATCACAGTCTATCCCGATCTGCCCTACGCTTTGTTCGAAGGCGCCGTCACAGCCACTTCAGGAACTACATCCTCACGCGAGATCAACCCCATCGTGGTGACCGGCACCAATACGCTGCCGCTGCCCACATCGGAGAACCGTGTGTACAACATGCCTTTCGCCAACGACAACTGGGCCACTTTCTCGACAGTTCGCTGGTCCACCGGACAGCCAGTGACCTCGTGCGAGGCCACAGCCCTGTTCAATGTCGATTCCCGTCAGGGTATCGTGATCGGTTCCGTGGACCATTCCGTATGGAAATCCTCGGTATCCGTGACGCCTAACTCCACCAACCGTATCCGCCGTCTTGTTGCCAACGCGGGTTATGTAAGTCCCCGCACATGGGACAACGGTAATTTCGGCAACAACTCGCCCATGCAGCATCATGGAGCGGTCAAGGGACAGCGAGTGGTATCGCCACGGTTCATGGTAGGCTTCTTCGATGACTGGCGCAACGGACTCGAGACCTACGGCAAGGCCAACACCGTACTGTGCCCCAAGCTGGAGATGAAGACCGGCGACAAGGCCCTGTTCGGATGGCAGAGCTGGGGTGGCCAGGAAGCTCAGCTCAACTACACCTCCACTATGTCCGTTCTGGACTTCTTCGAGAAGGAGATCAAGCCTACCGGTTTCGCCGGCGAGGACGGCGTGTGCTGGATGGTGCTGGATTCCTTCCAAGGCAACACAAAGAAAGAGCTAAGTCGCTGAGATTTAGCTCTTTCTTTGTTTTTACCCCGTCGCAAAATGTTAAAAATTGTAATTTTGATACAAATTTGATACAATTGCCTGGAATGCATGGTTTATAAAGGTTGAAAATCGTATCAAAAATAGATATGCGAACTATCATTGGGTATCGCGTGTTTATGTTATCGAGTGCTAAAATTTCACAATGATTCAACAAGGCTGTTTGAGTTTGATTGGCTCTCACCATTAATAACACTTAACGTAACACCCGCAAATGCCAAACCCTACGACATTACGAGATGTTGTGCCGATTTTGGAAGACCTCAGGCAGCTTATAAAAGTGCCTCTGGTAGCCAAACAGGATACAATTTTGTACAAGCGAATTGCCGAAGCAACCAGCAAACTTTGCTCTATAGACATCGAAAACGCTATCATCGAATCTCATGCCTCCGGAGAAATCGGGAAGGTACAAGCTGACCAAACCCGAAATTTCTGCGCCAAGATTGTAACCAGACTAGAAACATTCCAGAATGTATTCTATAAATTGGATCGAGAGCGTAAAAATAAATCCAAGGCAGACATGATAGATCAGTATGAAAGCAACCACTTCCTTAAAGAAGTGGAGATGTTCTATATGGTTGCCGCTCACTATGAGTACGCACTAAAGGCTTGCCATAAAATCCCGGTACCTGACGATTGGACGATAGATAAATACAAACAGGAAATCGAGCTATTCCATATGGCCGACACCCGAGAAGGATGGCTTGAAAAGAAACGCGAGTTTCTTAAGAAGTTGCAGGAAAGCGTTGAATATGATGAATTTCTTTTGAAACCTTCATTCGATGTGTACCATGAGTTGCGAAATGTCTGTCGCAAAATTTTTATCATGGCGGAGCGATACTTTCCGCCATGTGAAATTCAGTTACATCCGAAATGCAGGGAAACCTTTATACAAAAGATGCAAGTTCGCAATGGTAGTTATCCGGCACCTGAACAACCTGTAAAACAGAAACAGACTAATACTAAATCTTGCCGCCAATGGGAAGAAGAACTGTTCCCGATGATTCTTGTGTCGGAACTATATGAAATTTGCGCTGAAATATTTGATGACCCGACCGAAACTCAGTTCCATTCATCATTGAACCTTCATGGCCGACATGAACCGTTGAAGATTCGGGCCAAGCAAAAAATCAAGGTGTGCTATCTTATCTCCAGGCTCTACGATATCGTGCCTGAAAAGCACAAGCTTGCATGGCGAGAGGACATCCTTTTGCACTTCGGCATAGATTCATCATATTACGAAAGTAAATATTCACATCCGCGTGGGAGCGATGCCAGCAGGTCAAGTATGGTCTTTGCAGATGACATCGATGAAATCATCAAAAACCATAAAAAACGGGCTTGATAGCTCTTGCTACTTAAAGATACCACTCGCGCACCACTTTCACCACTTGAAATTCCACTTTTGAAACTATATGATACTACCCGTTAGATCCTGATACTCTGACGGGTAGTTTTGGTAAGTGGAGAACAGGAATCCACATACAGACCACTCATAACCGGTTGTAATTTTGCAGTGTCCGGGAGATACTCGGATACGCTCTCTCAGAGGGCGGAAGTATAATTCAAACCCACACTGCGTATGACAAAAGACTAGTTACTCAAACTTCCTCTCTGGCAGTACACCGGAGAACAACTTTTAGAATTACTTGATTCCCGAAATGTCAAGGATTCCACCGAGACCGAAAACGCTACTGCCACTGCAAAACGTTGGCTCGTTTACGGAATCGAAGGCCTTTGTGAACTACTCCAGTGCAGCAAAGCAACCGCACATCGCATCAAGAATAGCGGTGTAATCAAAGATGCCATAACTCAAACAGGCAGAAAAATCGTTATCGACGCACAACTTGCGCTCGATCTTATCCATTCATCAAAGAAGGGAGGTCGCAGATGCAAGAAATGAAGCAAGACATACTCAGACTTTGGGAGGAAAAGCAGTTGCGAATCACAGATGAGATTCAGACCGCGCCGGAGGTATTGTATGCCAACGGCAGTGTCATTGGTACACTCGGCAACTTCTCTGCATCGACCGGTAAGGCAAAGAGCAAAAAGACCTTCAATGTCGCCGCTATCGTCGGGGCATCGCTTGTCAACGGCAAGGTATTGGGGTACACCGCAGAGTTTCCCGATGACAAGCGCACAATCCTCTACTTTGATACCGAGCAAAGCCCCTACCATTGTCAGAAGGTAATGGAGCGAGCCTTGCGACTGGCGAAACTGCCGACCGACACTCATCCGGAACATCTGAAGTTCGCCGCTCTGCGTCAGCTCACACCAGCCTTGCGCCTTGAAGTTATCGAACAGGCGATAATCAACACTCCCGGTGTAGGACTTGTAATCATCGATGGTGTGCGCGACCTGATGTATGACATCAACTGCGCCAAGGAATCCACCGACCTTATCGGCAAGCTGATGGAATGGACCGATAAATTCCAGATACATATCCATACGGTCCTGCACCTCAACAAGAGCGATGACAATGCGCGTGGTCATGTCGGCACCGAGCTAAACAATAAGGCTGAGACTGTACTTCAGGTGAGCCGAAGCAAGACCGATGACACTGTTTCTGAGGTCTGCGCCGCCATGATCCGCGCCGCCGAGTTTGACCCATTTGCCTTCCGTGTCAATGACTACGGACTGCCGGAGATTGCCAGCGGATATGTATTCACCGAGCCGGGCAAGAAAGCCAAAGACCCCTATCCCTACAAGGAGTTGACCGAGGAACAGCACCGCGAGGCATTGGGAGTAATCTTCGCCAATGGTCCGATAAAAGGATGCCGGAACTTCGAGGCTGAGCTCAAAATCGGATATGCCGCCTGCGGACATTCCTATTCCAACAACAAGGTAAAGGGCTTGAAGACCTTTCTTGACAACAAAGGCATGATTCGTTACGAGAACCGAGAGTATATCTACAATCCGGATTTCTACTATTGAAAACCACAATTCTGGTCTGGTTTAGAAAAGGGCATATATAATAGGCGCTAAACCAAAGACCAACTCACCCAAACATTTTAGCACACATGATAAAAGAGATTAAATCAATCCCTTTAGCCGTATTCTTGTCTCGTCTCGGACATGAGCCTACGGCGAGGAAAGGAACAAGGCTCTGGTATAAGTCGCCTTTGCGACAGGAGCATACGCCGTCCTTCAGGGTCGATACCACGCTCAACTGCTGGTATGATTTCGGACTTGGCAGAGGCGGCAACATCATCGACCTTGCTGCCGAGTTGTATCAGTCAACCGACCTGCGCCATATACTGCGCTGCATCGCTGACAGCTACCCGGTGCCATCGGTACAGACAGTCGCTTCCTCTTATCCACAGCGACACTCTGCACCGAGTATGGAGCAATTCGAGGTCGTGCCACTGGAACACCGCGCACTTGTCGCATACCTCCAAGAGCGTGGTATTCCGGCACACATCGCCAAGGCGAAATGCAAAGAAGCTCATTACAGCGTCAACGATAAATCATATTTTGCCGTGGCATTTGAGAGTGTCAGCGGAGGCTGGGAACTGCGCAACAGGTATTTCAAAGGTTGCCGGGGATGCAAGGACATCTCATATCTGCCGTGGTCGAGAGATGGCCCATCAACAGAGTGTGCCGTGTTCGAGGGATTCATTGATTACCTCTCGGCTCTCACACTCGGTATCATCAGGGGTGCCGACGCTACCATACTCAACTCGGTTGTCAATGTCAACAAGGCTGCGCCTTATCTCAAGGATACACCGCCATCAACTGCTACCTTGACAACGACAATGCCGGACAAGCAGCACTCGCAGAGTTGACAGCCATATATGGCTCAACAGTGATTGACCGCTCCACACTCTACTCCGAGTTCAACGACTTGAATGATTTTCTTGTCAATCGAAATTTCACTCCAAGCACAATTTCCAATGAAAACCACCAAAGCACCAACAACAGCCGCATCCAAGTCAACCAAGTTGACCGATGCACCCAAATCCAAAGTATCAACCCTTAATCCCGATTTTATTATGGAATCAGATAACTCTATCAACTCCACTTCCACTGTTAACAGCGATAACACTGTTAACTGCACCACACCTGCCAACGCTGACAATCTGTTTGACAACGAGCAGACAGCAACCGAAGCAACAGCCGTAACCGAGCCACCCAAGCAACAGCGCATCGGCAAGCAACAGCGCAAATCGGACTTCGCCGAGTTCAAGGCTACATTCCTTGCTCCTGCAAAACTGATGAACCGCCATGCTCTGAACATCGAGGGCGACCTGTGGGACCAGCTTGAGCGCGTTTCCAGAATCCTTGGCGACCGTGGCACAACCGTCAGCAGCTACGCCAACGCCATCCTCGCCGAGCATCTGAAACAATATGCCGACGACATCGAAATCTGGCGCAAACTCTGAGTGCGTGATTGCAACTACATTTTGACCGCTAAATAGTCCTCGTAGTTTCGCGCACCACGAAACTATCGCAGGGGTTCGGAATCGGAGGGAGCGAGTTTATGTTTTCGTATTACAAGTAATCCTCAAACGACTCGCTCCCCTCCGCTCCCGATGGTCACAAACCTCAAACAGAATTTCCAATGAAGAAATCCAATTTACGTCCCTCCAAAGGACGCCCAAAGCTCCCGGCAGATGAACGAAAGTCCATCATGGTACCGGTGAAATTTGACATAGACCAATATCAGGTAATGATGGACAAAACACTCATGGCAGGGCTCAACCGCTCGGAATATATCCGGCAGTCAGCTCTGCATTGTAAAGTCGTGGAAAGGCTCACGCCAAAAGATGTCAAGGCAATCCGCGACCTTCAGGGAATCGCCGAAAATCTTAATCGCACGGCAAAATTTGTCGGTGCCATTCTTAAAGGTGGTGCCTCGGAGGAACAGATTATCCGCACATACAGAGAGATAATTCAGTGCAAGGATTTTGTTCTTTCACTGATAAAAATCTATCGTAATACACCCGACAGCGTATGATGGGCAAGATAACAAAAGGCGGCAGTTTTGGCGGTTGCGTCGATTATGTCACGCGCCGAAAGAAGGATAATCCCGACGGCACCCCTTGTAATGAATGGCGTCTTATAGACAGTAAAGATGTATCTACGATAGAAGGGCGAAATGAAATTATCGCTTCTTTTGAGGACAATCTCGCCTTGAATCCGGGCTTGAAAAATCCGGTCGGGCATATTTCCCTGAACTTCCATGCCAACGACAAGGATAAAGTTGATGACCAGATTATGGTAGAGATTGCCCAAAAATATATGAAGAAAATGGGTATCGTGGATACTCCATACATCATTGTCCGCCATCTCGACAAGGATTATCCACACTGTCATATCGTGTTCAGTCGAATAGATAATCATGCCGAAACCATTTCTGATAAAAATGATTTCAGCCGAAACAGGGCTGTCTGTCTTGACTTGACAAAGGAATACGGACTGCACATTTCCGAGGGCAAGCGGCAGACCAATGTCAATAAACTGCGTGGCGCGGAAAAGATACGGTACGAGATTTTCAACTCCGTCGAAGCAGTATGGAATGATAAATCCGTCCATACTTTCGAGCAATTCGAGACCCGCTTAAAGGCGGCTGGTGTCGGCATAGAATACAAATATAAGCGTGGCAGCAACGAATTGCAGGGTCTATGGTACATCCGGAAAGGCAAGCGTTTCGCCGCCTCGAAGATTGACCGAAGATTCAGTCTGGGCAATATTTCCAAGCATCTGGCTAACAACAAACCGCTGCATCCTCAGTCTCAATGGATGTATGCAGACGGCTCCATTGTGCCTATCGCATCATATAAAGGAGTACGGTTATCGGCGCAACAGATCAATGATTACGTTGCGGGTAAAGCTATCCGAGTCGACGGATGTCAGGGAGATATGCCTACTGTGTGGATAAAATTCAACCCACAGCGCATGACTCCGGGAGTCTATTCATCTAATCCGGATTTAGCCGGACAAGCCGTATCTCAGTCGCAAAGCTATGGCACTCGGTTATCCCATGTCTCAGCCGCAGGAACCACACAACCGCAAGAAGGTTTCACTGACGGCAGTGCTTTACCCGATGATTTCAAACTGTGGCTAAGCCGTCATCCCGGACTTACCATAGAAGAGGCACTTCATCGCTATCGTGAAGAACAAAAAGCCAAACGCCGCCGACAAGGGCCCAAACTCTGATAACCCAACGCCGCCGAGGGAAACAGACCTTGGCGGCGTTTCTCATCTAATCCCCTCAGTAGTGAATGAATATAGTTGTATCTTATATGTTCCTCAGCATATTCGATTGTCATCTCAGAAATTTTCGCTAATTTTGCAATATAGTAACCCCAAAATTCTGAAGATGGCCGGAACGGTTAAAACTTAACGGAAGCGATTCCGCAATACCAAACAAACACCAAAGCTCCTAAGCAGTCGTTACAGGCTCGGTCGGCCCTCAGAAAACTGCCTCGGAGTTTTGCTATTTTATATGAGCACTAAGTTCTTCAATAATACACCATCTAATACTCTATACCTTAAATTAAAAGGCATAGCGTCAGAAATTGCTTCTTTTGACCGATTCCTTGCTGTAGTCGGATTCTTTCGGTCATCAGGTTACTTCAAACTTAGAGAAGAACTTGGTGATGTGCCAGAGATAAAAATACTGGTAGGCATTAACATTGATAATATCTTTAGGAAGCATAACAAGGCTTTATTGATGTTGGAGAATGAGGATAAGGCTCGTGAAATATTCAGCACTGACTTTGCGGAAGATATTGTAAATGCTCATTATTCGCCCGAGGTAGAAAGGGGCATATTGCAAATGTGTGAAGACCTTGTTTCCGGACGACTGCAAATGAGGATTCATCCGTCAAAAAACCTCCATGCCAAGTTTTATCTGTGTTTGCCCCAAACACATACTCCCAACTCAGACGGTTGGGTAATTATGGGTTCATCGAATATCTCGGAATCTGGATTAGGGATAACTGTCGCTCCACGGTATGAATTGAACGTGGCGATGAAGGATTTCGATGATGTAAACTACTGCCACGAGCAATTTGATATGCTTTGGAATGAGGCAATAGCTATAACAGCAGAAGACATTAGCGCATACAAAAAACAGACTTATCTCGGTTATCAACCGACACCATACGAATTGTATATCAAAGTTCTCATTGAGGCATTCGGCGATCAAGTGGAAGATGATTTTACTATACAGCTTCCCGACGGAGTAAAAGAGCTGAAATATCAGAAGGATGCAGTAATCCAGGGTTATCAAATGCTGCTTCAACATAACGGTTTATTCCTTTCAGATGTCGTAGGTCTTGGCAAAACGATGATTGCCACAATGATTGCCAAAAGATTCATTGAGGCAAATGGCAAGAATACAAATATACTTGTCATCTACCCACCGGCTCTCGAAGAAAACTGGCGCAGCACATTCAAATTGTTTGGCATCAGCAAGAAAGCTCAGTTCATAACTAATGGCAGCTTAAAGAAAATTCTTGAGGGCAAAGACCAATATAAGGATAAGGAAGAGTTTGACCTTATCATAGTCGATGAAGCACATGGTTTCCGATCAGATCTTTCAGGAAAATATGATGAATTACAAAAGATTTGTAAGTCTCCATGTTCCAACCAAGGACTTTTGAAGTCGGCTCGCAAAAAAGTAATGCTTCTTTCAGCTACACCACTCAATAACCGTCCTGAGGATTTATTAAATCAATTGCTTCTGTTTCAAGACAGCCAGCAATGCACTATTGACGGCGTACCCAATCTAAAAGCTTTCTTTGTCCCTAAAATCTCGGATTATAAAAAACTGATGAGGGAACGCGATAAAAGAGATGTAACAACCGACGTGGAGAAAATCTATGCATCAATTCGTGATGAAGTAATTGATAAAGTTACAATTCGTCGTACCCGTAATAACATCCTCAACGACCCAGATTATTGCCATGATTTGGATGAGCAGGGCATTATTTTTCCTCATATTCTTCCGCCGAATGAACTCACCTACCTTTTGGGAGATTCATTAAGTGATAAGTTTTATGCAACTTTGTCGGCACTCACTGATGAAGAGAACCCGGAGCATGTTGGATATGCACGTTATCGCGCCATAGAATTTCTTAATCCGGAATTCAGAGACAGATATCCACGAGCAAAACAAATTAGCCAAAGTCTTGCAGGCATATATAAGGTTCACATGGTCAAACGACTTGAGAGCAGTTTTTACGCATTCAAAAAGTCGCTGGCAACATTACTGCGCATCACCTCAGACATGATAAAGATGTTTGAACAGGACAAAGTAATCATTGCACCGGAATTGAATGTAAAAGCATTGCAGGCGAAAGACATGGAACTTGATGAGATTCTTGAGCTGGCGATGGAAAAGGGATACAGTAAAGATGATATACTCTACCATGCTTCCGATTTTCAGCCCGAGTTTATCGAAATGCTAAAAAAAGACAGGGGTATACTAAAGAAACTCAATGAGGAATGGTCGCATGTTACTGAAGACCCCAAACTGGAGCTATTTATTGACAGCCTTAAAAACACGCTCTTTTCATCTGAAATCAATCCGACCGGGAAACTTGTGGTATTTTCTGAGAGCGTTGATACCATAAAATTCTTGTACGATTATCTCCATACTACAATGGAGAGAGCGGATGTATTGTTAATAACCGCATCCAATCGCAATAAGAAGAAAGGTCTGGTTAAAGCAAATTTCGATGCTAATGTTCCGGCAGGAGAGCAAAAGGATGATTTCAATATTATCCTTACATCGGATGTTCTCGCAGAGGGCGTTAACCTTCACCGTTCAAATGTCATTGTAAATTACGATTCTCCATGGAATGCCTCTCGTCTGATGCAGCGTATCGGTCGTGTAAACCGAATTGGCTCTGTTGCTCCCAACATCTATAACTTCATGTTCTATCCGTCTCAGCAAGGCGACAAGGAAATCCAGCTTTACAAGAACGCGTTGATAAAGCTCCAGAGTTTTCACTCGGCTTATGGCGAGGATGCACAGATATATTCAAGGGAAGAGATTGTAAAAGAGTTCAAACTGTTTGACAGCAACGTAAGGGACAGCATCGACAAAAAGATTGCTTTATTACGCGAACTGCGTGACCTCTATAATAACGACCGTGAATTATATCATAAAATCAAGGCTTTGCCTTTGAAAAGTCGTGTCGGACGCGATTCAAGCAAGTATCATGGAAAGACCATCGTTTTCGTATCTTCGGAGGTAAAGACGGAATTTTATCTTGTCAGTGCCGGCAATCCTGAACCGATAGACTTTTTGACTGCCGTCCGCTATCTAAAGGCAAGACCGGATGAGCAACCGGTTCTTATCCCGGAAGACAATTCTCATTACCAGCAGGTAAATCGAGCGTTGGACAAATACCGTCAGACTGTTATTGAGACACATGACGATGCAAAGGTTGATGTAGCAGCCCTTGACAAAACAGCACAGGTGGCCGATAAATTTCTAAGGACACTATTACAGCTGTTTACAGACCCGACCGTAACCGCTAATGTGAAGATTCTACGTGGTTATCTCGGACAGGGTACTTATTCACAACTTCCGAGAGAGTTGAAAACAATATCACAAGAATATAAGAACGATAGAATTAAAATAAGAGAATCGGAGTATAAATTACAAAAAGCAATAAGTGAATTAGTTGATGAGTATCACACTAATATCTCAAGTGACTCCGTTAAAAAGGATATAAGCGATCCCAAAATCATAATCTCCGAAACATTCATCTGACCAACATCATGGCATCATATAATAAAACATCGCTAAAGGAAATATTCAAATCTCCGTTCTCCGCTGAGACATGGCAGGAATTGTTGATCAATCTCTTCCATGCAAATCGTCTGCGCATTTCCCCTCAGCAGATTTCAGACCCGGAAGAAAAGTTTCAAGGATTTTTTCTTGGCTCAATTGATACGCCGGATGGCTATTCAATCGGTCTGTTTCGGTATGATGTTACAGACGGTAGCGTTACGAACCGCCGAGTGGGGCTACGCAATCTCGTAAAGAAATTCATCAACGTATCCTATGGGGAATTCGATGCGGCACTCGTGGTTTATGACGATTCAGAGAACTGGCGACTTTCCTTTATATGCGACATAAAAGATGCTGCCACAACTCCTAAGCGTTACTCTTATGTTTTCGGAGACCCGACAATGCAGTATCACACACCGGCAGAACGTTTCCTTGTGTTGCAGACAAAGGGGATTGACTTCACGAACCTCCGGGACGCATTCTCGGTAGACGCTCTTAGCAAGCAGTTCTTTGATGAATACCGCGAGCTTTATGCTGATTTTGTGCAATACATCACAGGTAAACGATATGTCAAAGAAAAGGGGAAATGGGTTGAGAAAAAACAATCGGAAGAAAGCGAGTTGTTTGCCAGCACTTTTGCCTCCGATGAAAAGCTAGTCCGTGACTATATCAAGAAGATGTTTGGTCGCATTGTATTCTTATACTTCCTCCAGCGTAAAGGTTGGATGGCTGGCAACAAGAACTATATGCACGACCTTTTCATCAACTCCGATAAAAAAGACAACTTCCTTGACGGTGTGTTGGAGCCGCTATTTTTTGATTTATTGAATACTAAACCGGAATTGCGTCCTGAATCATCCAAAAATCTTCCCGGAAGCGAAGATATACCATATCTAAATGGCGGCCTCTTTGAAAAAGATGACGTTGATCCGGAACGATGTGTATTCCCGGCATCATATTTCGAAAAACTTTTTGGATTTCTCAACAGTTACAACTTCACTATTGATGAAAATGATACCGAGGATGCCGAAATAGGTATTGATCCGGAAATGCTTGGTCGGATATTCGAAAATCTTCTTGAAGATAACAAGGACAAAGGCGCATTCTATACGCCGAAAGAAATCGTGGACTATATGTGTCGAGAATCTCTTATAGCCTATCTCAACAATGGTTATGAGAAGAAGGCACATCCGCTCATACGCAAGTTCATTGAGACAATCGACCCCGAGATTCTGACACCTGAACAAAGGATGAAACTGTTGCGTAAGCTTGTTGATGTCAAAATCTGCGACCCGGCAATCGGGTCGGGAGCTTTCCCCATGGGGCTTGTTAATCTGCTTTCTCGCATATTCATCGCGCTAAAACCCGATTCGGACCGCACGCTTATAAAGCGTCACATCATGGAGAAAAGCATCTATGGTGTTGATATTGAGAAAGGAGCTGTCGATATTGCGCGTCTCCGCTTTTGGCTTGCTATGGTGGTAGATGAAAAAGAACCACAACCTCTTCCAAACTTGCATTTCAAAATCATGCAGGGTAACTCGCTGTTAGAGAGCTATAATGGCATAAATCTTTCCGACATGACCAAAGTCATGTCTCAAGCATCTTTGTTTGATTCCGATGATTCTGAAAGAGAGAGTCTCGTGTCCGACCTAAGGCTGTATTATGGGACATCTGACCATACGCGGCGTGCTCAACTTTTCAACGATATAATCAAGAATGTACGCCGACAACTATTTGCCAAAGGCCTTACACTCCCAACTGGGATGGATCCGTCAGAAAATTCAGAGTTTTTCTTGTGGCATACTTGGTTTACCGATGTTTTCGAAAACGGGGGATTCGATATTGTTATTGGTAATCCTCCTTACATTCAGCTTCAAGGCAATGGAGGCTCTCTTGCAAAGCTCTATGAGGGTTGTAAATTTGAATCATTTGCCCGTACCGGTGACATATATTGCCTATTCTATGAACAGGGATGGCGCATGCTTAAAAACAATGGACATCTGTGCTATATCACATCCAACAAATGGATGAGAGCTGGATATGGCAAAGACCTCCGACAATTCCTTGCTAAGAATACAAACCCGAAGTTACTACTCGATTTCGGCGGTATTCAAGTATTTGACAGCGCAACGGTTGATACAAACATAATCCTTTTTTCCAAGGAAGGCAATCGCCATGAGACACAAGCTGTATCTGGAAGTAAACAGCATAAAGATATCCTCAAAAATTTGAGCGATTTCGTGCGGCAAAATGCTGTGGTCACCGATTTCGCCACCTCTGACTCTTGGGTCATCTTATCGCCCATAGAGCAGAGTATTAAGCGCAAAATCGAAGCTGTTGGCGTCCCCCTCAAGGATTGGGATATAAACA
>DXXK01000031.1 GCA_019416425.1 Bacteroidales bacterium | reverse complement strand
CAGGTGTTGCCCCCGAAACGCGAATGCAAAATTAGTGCAAAAACGCCCCCGTGTCAATACCCCATGCAAACATTTTCGCATTTTTCTTGTTCCTATCCGTTTATCTCGTTGTGGTTCAATCAAATCAATAAATGTTAAATTCTGTATATTTATTTTAATTCAGCAGTAAAAACTCGTTATAAGTGAAGACTGCGGTCAGATTTTTTCAAGATAAATTTCAGACATTGTCAGGGACCGTACAAAATTTTCTGTACCGACATGACATTATTACAAGAATATGTTCATAACTATTATGACAAAACTATTGCAGAATTAAACATGAAGTATTAACTTTGCGTTGTAAATATAGCAAGAGAGCAACAGTGACGGTTGAAGCGGCCACTGACAACAGTGAATCAGAGGAGCTGTCACCAGCCGGAACTGACAAAGATATCCCACATCAAAGCAATTGGGAAACTCATCAAATTTAAATGAAATGCCGAGACAAGCTTGTCAATTGATGGCGGGCCCCACGTCGCAAGACGATGACCGTAAGGTCACAGGCGGATTACAAAGATTGTCAGGCCCTCAAAACCTGTCGTTCGGAGTTTCGTCACATACCTTTGATGTGGATCTTACAGCCGGCGAACGCAACAAGCATTCGCCGGCTTCCTTATAATAATAGAATACATTACACGATAGAAAAGCACAACCATGAAAAGTGTAAAAGAATCATTGCTGGACCGCACCAGCATCCGCCGATACGAGCGCGAGCCGATACCGGTAGAGACCATGGAGTTCATCCGCCAGGCGGTACGCAATACGCCGACCAGCTACAATGGGCAGCAGTTCTCGGTAATCGAGATCGATGACCAGCCATTGAAGGAGGAGCTATATGCCATCACCAACCAGAAACAGCTCAAGACCTGCAACCGTCTTCTGATATTCGTGTCCGATTACAACAAGATGACGTTGCTGGCCGCCAAGAAGGGAGTAACGATGCCACCGTTCACCGACACGATGGATGGAGTGACCATCGGTATCATCGATGCGTCGCTTGCCATGATGAGTGCTGTTGTCGCAGCCGAAGCCTGTGGACTGGGATGCAACTGCATCGGTTATCTCCGTACAGCTGACCCGAAACGCATAGCCGAACTTCTGCATTTGCCCAAGGGTGTTTTTGTGGTGTGCGGACTGGCTCTGGGAATCCCCCGCGAGCATCCTGACCTGAAACCCAAACAGCCGGAGAGCCTCGTGTTCCATCACAACACCTACCGTGACGATACAGATCATCTGGTAGCCGAACTTGAGGCATACGACAGGACGGTACAGGATTACAACATGACCCGTGCCGGAGGCACCACAACAAATGACTGGTGCAAACACATCATAGATTACTATGATCACGCCATGCACTACAAGATCCTGCAATACCTTAAGGATCAGGGATATGACATCAAGAAATAAATTCAAACGATAAAAATTGGAAAAAATTTGAAATTTTTTCGATATAAATTAAACTAAACTGTAGTTTTCTACGTCTATTATATAGGTGATTGTCGCAGACATTGCCTGAAAATAATAGAACAATGCGCAAGCGACAAAACGGGATGAAGGTCGAGGCCTTACATCCCGTTTTATTTTTACCCTGTCATGAAACGTCGCACCACTGCCTACAACCAATATAAAATAAAGAAACCGCGTATCCTTTGACACGCGGTTTCAATTTCAGGTGGGGCAAGACCATCGAAATCAACGATAGTCAGTCAGGAGCGCGCGCAGTTTCTTACGCATAAAGAAGATGCGGCTCTTCACGGTGCCCAGAGGCATCTTGAGTGAGGCTGCGATTTCCTCATACTTGTAACCCGCCACGTGCATGGAGAAAGGCTGTCGGTAATCTTCGGGGAAACCTGCCAGAATCGAGGATATCTCATTGGCGGCATAGGCGCCGTCGGGGCACTCCGAACTCTTTTCGGTAGTGGAGTTGAGATAGTACAGATCCTCGGTGGTGTCGATAATTGCGTTTTCCCTTACGCTGCGTCGATAGTTGTTGATAAAGATGTTGCGCATGATGGTCATGATCCATCCCTTGAAATTGGCCTTGTCAACGAACTTCTCCTCGTTGTCCAAAGCCTTCAGGCATGTCTCCTGAACCAAATCGTGAGCCTCATCCTTATTTGTCGTGAGTTTAAGTGCAAACGACATCAGATTCCCTTGCATCCCGATTACAGAAGATTTGAAGGTGTCGCTCTTGTTCATTAAAATTAAGATTAAGATTTTCTGTATATGTGTTTCTGTTTATACTCTCAGGGTTAATACTAAAATCGTTCATGCCTCCAGCGGAAGTGGAACAACTCTCCATCACTCGGCTTCGTTCTCGATACTGCTACAATCCTTAAGTCTGCCGTATTATCGACAGCATGGCCGATTGATTTCACCGACAAAATTAATCAAATTTTTGATTCCGTCAAACAAAATTTGAAAAATTCCATAAAATTTTATTTAGCACCAGCTTCGCCATCATGATGCAGCTTCTCGATCCGAATCAATTCAATCTTGGTGGTGGACATCTTCAGCACGGTAATCTTTAGATTATCCACCTCAATTGTCTCGCCCTGAGTAGGGAGAGCTCCAAGATTATACATGATAAATCCTGACAATGTGTGGTAATCCTCGCTCTCCTTGATGTCAAGTCCGAACTCCTCGTTGGCTTGGTTTATCTCCACCCGGCCGGAGAACTCATACACATCGGGCGAAACCTGACGGGCGGCCAGACGGTCCTTGTCATGTTCATCCTCGATCTCGCCGAATATCTCCTCAACTATATCCTCCAGAGTCACCATTCCGGCGGTCCCTCCGAACTCATCCACCACCACAGCCAGGCTACGTTTCTGGTTCATCATGCGGCGCATCATCTTGTTGGCAAGCATGGTTTCCGGAGTGAACAGTACAGGTTTCAGATGACGACGCCAGTCATTCTCGGAATTAAACAGCTCCGATACATGAATGTAACCTACGATATCATCGATGTCCTCGCGGTAAACAATCACTTTGCTTCGCCCTGTTGTAATGAATACCTTCAGCAGATGCTCGCGCGTCGTACCCTCGATCGGCACCGATATGATCTCATTGCGCGGACGCATACATTCACTTATCTCTGTATCCTTGAAGTCGATGGCATTACGGAATATCTTAACCTCGTTCTCAACTTCACGCTTGTTGTCACGGCCCTCGATAGTTTCCTGGATATAATCGTCCAGATCGTCCATCGTAAGGCGCTGATTGTCTTCAGCTTCGCTATTCAGGTCAAACAGCTTCATCAACCCGCGAGAGATTGCGGAGACAAACCATGATATCGGATAGAGGATTCCGTAAATCAACGCCAGCGGCAACGCCAGCAGCCGCATGGTGACATTGGGATTGATACGGAAAGTCGTCTTTGGCAGGAACTCACCGGAAATCAGTATTATACCGGTCGATAACACCGTATTGCATACCAGCACCAACGCCTCGTTGTTTTCGAACCATTTGTCAAGATATGGATTGATCAACGCAGAGAAAGCAATACCGTAGATAACCAGCACCACATTGTTTCCGACCAGCAATGTCGATATGAACATGTCGCCATGTCGGGAAAATCCATGTATTATCCGGTCGATGATGCCGCCACGGGTAGCATCGATTTCCATACGGACCTTGCTGCTCTGCACAAAAGCGATTTCCGAGCCTGAGAACAGGCCCGAGAAGAATATCGCCACCAAGGTGATTACTATCGCCAATACCGGATCAAGTACCATTGTTCAATTCTAAGTGTTTAAGGAGCAGAGGGTGTCGGGGATGGACCCGCACTGCGGGTAGAATCCGATCCTCCTTGAAATTCATCTTTGTTAACCGGGAATATGCCCTGAGGTTTGCGTACACGGTAAGCCGTCAGATGCTCATTGCTCTCAAATCCTATACCCTCCAGCACATGCGTTTCGGTTTCTATATGAATGAACGAGTCGCTGTAGATACGACCCCGCTGCTGGTCCCAGAATAACTGCTGGGACAGGAACAGGTCCTTCGGCGCCTTAGTCAGCTCCACGTTGCCGTCAAGCCTCCACAGCTTCATATTCTTGAAATATTTGGCCGAATCAGCGGCAACGGTCGCGATGACATGGAAATAAGGGTCGTACTTCTGCAGGTACAGGCCTTTAGGAAAATTCCAGTAGGGAGTGTCGACCTGATCGAACACAGTCCACAGCGGTGCCACGATCTTATACTGTATCACTCCCGAATCGCTGATCAGAGTGGAAACATTGACTGTGGTCATGGTGGGCATCTTCATCGGATTCAACCTGGAAGCCACATCGATCTTCCGGTCCTCGCGACATGACTGAAGTATAAGAGGGAACATCACGAGCATCACAAATGCCCATGCCATTTCCCTCATATTCTCCAGCCTCCGGTTCAATTTCCTATACGTTATTTAATCTTACGTTTGAAGAACCATACCTCATTAAAGTTGATTCCCACCGTTATATTCAGATAGTTCTCGGCCAGAAGCTGCTGCGGGGACGCCTCACGATGCTTCCACTCGAATCCGAGATTGACCATGGTCTTGCCCTCGGGCGTCGGGAAACCGAAACCACATGTAACGCCATATTCCTTAACGCTGTTCGTACCGATCTTAAGGTAGTCGTTGCAGTAATACCCACCCACTCGGTACGACATACGCTCACCGTAGTTGCCGCGTATTTTCGGCACAATCTCCGCACCCGCCGCCACACGCCAACGGTCATTGAACTCCATACCCTGGAACACTACTGTCTCAGGATCCTTCAACGAATACAACGGCGAGAACTTGCAATCCTTCCACCCCTGCCATTGGAAATCGGCCTCGACGGTCCAGCGGGTGGACCGCTCGTACGTATAGCTTACACCGGCGCCGATGGCGTTCGGCTGATAGTATTTACCCTTCATGTTCATCGATGCAACGGTATCAGGCTTGCTGTTCGAGGACTGCTGCATTACGGTAGTGGCACGGGTCTTGCCCAGGAATGTCTTCTTGGGCTGATAGGTCAGGCCCAGCACGACCTTGCTGAAACGAGACGGCTTGAACGTGTACTGGGCACCAAGCAGGATATTCCAGTCACGGATTTCCATCACGTGCTCGAACTTGCTGTTGCTCATTCCTGTAGGCGTTGAGAATACATCGTTGGCGATGGTGCCGAAATCATAGCTTACGTTGAATCCCAGCGACACGCCGAAATACTGCGCTGCCAGACCCAGGTAAAGCTCACTGATACCGCCGGTACCCTGGTTCTGTACGGTTCCATGAACGATCTCGTTACCGAATGCATAGCCCACCGAAGTCACCGGCAACAGGCCTATCGAGCCTCCGAAATGCTTGCCTATCGGGAACTGACATGTCATATAGTCCAGGCCACCGCCAAAAGCGGATTCCTTGGCACTTCCCTCCTTGCTCCAGATCATCGAAACATCGGCACCCATATCGAACAGGAACGTCAGAGAGTCGGTGGCTGCATAGGCAGCCGGGTTCATCACATTCACCTGACGACCGGAATTCATGGCCACGCCTACGGAGCCCATCTGGCGCTGCATCGAGGTGGCGTGGTCGCTCAGTATACCGTAACCGTACATCGAATACGGTGTCTGCACATTCTGCGCCGTCACGGTCATTGCCGTGGCCACGGCGGCGGATATCATTATCAGTCTTGCGGTTCTATTCATTGGAATCGTTGTTTGCATAATTGAAAATACGGACCAGTCCGCGGCCCACAGCCTGACGGTCGATTGTATGCGGCACGCCCAGCACCGTCAGTTGCTTACTGAGTATGCCGGCATTTCCACCCGTCAGCACCAGCCGTGCATCCGGCTCATACACACGCACGCGGTCCAGCGTGCCGATTACCTCGTAAGCCAGACCTCGCACCACACCGGAACGGATGGCATCCACGGTGTTGTGGCCGAAGTCATGTACCGTGCCGTCGGCATCCACCAACGGCAACAGCTCGGTGAACCGGTTCAGGCTCTCTAAACGCAGTCTGAGTCCCGGCGAGATATTTCCACCGGCATATCGAAGGCCACGAGCCAGATCCAGAGTCATGGCAGTGCCTACATCCGCCAGCAGGACGCAGGCGTCCTTAGCCGCCACACCTACCACGGCCGCAATGCGGTCGTTGCCCAAGGTGGCGCGGTTATAGTCCACAGCGACCGGCACCGGGGTGCCAGGCCCCAGTTCCAGAAACGGCACGTCGGTCATCCGGCGCACCATTGCGGTGATATCCTGCGAGTCATGCCCCACCCGACAGCAGGCCACTCCCTGTACGTTGCAGTCGCCCAGATAGGACATTACAGCCGCTGGGGTCACTTCCGTACCGGCTATCGACGTCAGCTGTGTCTCGCTCTCGAACACCGACACCTTCATGGCGGTGTTGCCGATATCTATGGTTAATATCCGTCTTGACGTCGACATCATCGGCCGTTGTTAGCTCCGTTCTCCTTCTTCGTCTGCCGAGCCAAAGCCCAGGTGAAGATTATCTGTATCACGGCCCCTGCCAGCGTGAAGGCCACCGTATCCTGCAGGACACGCAGCGACATCACCGGATAACGGCTCGTGTTGTAGAACCACATCGCGGCTCCGGCGGCGAAACATACGCCTGCCCATACCTGCATGCGGCTCATGTTGCGAATCCGCTTCGACAGCGATTGGTCAAAGCTCCCCACGACGCGTGCAGCCAGAAATATGACAGCTCCCGCCGTGAACACCCATTTGAATACAGTCATCAACGTGGCGTTGTAGATGTCGGTGAAAGGTGCCACCAACCCTACCGCAAGCAACAGCAACCCAATCGTCGCCACGCTTTCCGCCGCGCGATTACGGTTTATATTCCCCTGGGGTACAGGATTATTATTCCCTTGTTCTTTCATAGTCATTGGGTCAGGAGGTACACATCCTCCGTGGGTTTCTGCATGTGGTATTCCTCACGTGCTATCTGCTCCAACTCCTCGTTACCGGTCAGCAACCGCTCGCGATGCAGCCTGAACCACTCAGCCGAGTCGTTGCATGCCTTGATTTCCTGGCGCAACTCGTTGATCTGCCTCTGGTACTCCATGTTGGTCTTCCACGACACATCCTCGTTGAAGAACAGCAATGTAATGACCAGACCGCCGATCAGCAGCGGGGCAATGTGCGACTTGCGGCGCATCCAGAAATTCATCTTCTTCGTCTTCTTCATCACGCAAAGTTAGCGATAATCGCCCACTATTCAAAAAGAATTGTCTTTTTAACGTTTTTTCAGACACCGACGGTCAGAATTCGCTGGTGAAATGGAACTTGATTTTCGGAAAATCGGACTGCGCCATCTGGAGCACGTAATTGGAGTCGGCCAGGAACACGTCACGGCCGTCCTTGTCCTTGGCCATGTAGTGCTGCTTGCGTTTCCTGAAAGCCTCAAGAGCCTCAGGGTCATCGCTCTCGATCCAGCATGCCTTATATAACGATATAGGCTCCCAGCGGCACTGGGCCCCGTACTCATGCAAAAGACGGAACTGGATAACCTCGAACTGCAGCTGACCGACCGTACCGATCAGCTTGCGGCCATTGAACTGATTGGTGAACATCTGGGCCACACCCTCGTCCATCAGCTGATTGATACCCTTGTCAAGCTGCTTGGCCTTCATCGGGTCGGCGTTCTCGATATATTTGAACATCTCGGGGCTGAACGACGGCAGTCCCTTGAAGTGCAGGTTCTCGCCGGCGGTCAATGTGTCGCCGATCTTGAAGTTGCCGGTGTCTGGAATTCCGACTATATCGCCTGGATATGCCTCATCCACCACACTCTTCTTCTGGGCCATGAAGGCCGTCGGAGCGGCAAAGCGCATATCCTTGTTCTGTCGCACGTGGTGGTAATACACATTGCGTTCGAACTTTCCGGAACAGATCTTCACGAATGCCAGGCTTGACCGGTGGTTCGGGTCCATATTGGCATGGATCTTGAATACGAAACCCGTGAAACCGGGTTCTTCCGGATCCACGCGACGTTCCACCGCTTCGATAGGACGCGGTGACGGGGCGATGTTGACGAATGTATCCAGCAGCTCCTTGACTCCGAACGTATTCAACGCCGAACCGAAGAATACCGGAGCCACCTCGCCGCGCAGGTATGCCTCCTTGTCGAAGTCGGGATAGACCCCCTCGATCAGTTCCAGGTCATCGCGCAGTTGCGCCGCGTCTGACTCTCCCACGCGGGCATCGATCTCCGGACTGTTTATGTCATCGATCTCCACACGTTCCGTCACAGTCTGCTTGGATGGAGTGAACAGGTCCAGACGCTTTCCATATATATTGTATACTCCCTTGAACTTCTGGCCGATGTTGATGGGCCATGTCAGGGGACGGACACCGATCTGAAGCTCCTTCTCCAGCTCATCCATTATCTCGAACGGATCGCGTCCCTCGCGGTCCAGCTTATTGACAAAAATGATGACAGGAGTGCGACGCATACGGCAAACCTCCATCAGACGGCGGGTCTGCGTCTCCACGCCCTTGGCCACGTCAACCACGATGATTACCGAATCCACAGCCGTCAGCGTGCGGAATGTATCCTCGGCAAAGTCCTGGTGACCAGGCGTATCCAGAATATTGATCTTGTAGGGACCGTAATCGAATCCCATGACCGATGTCGCCACCGATATGCCACGCTGCTTCTCGATCTCCATCCAGTCCGAAGTGGCCGTTTTCTTGATCTTGTTGCTCTTGACTGCTCCGGCCACATGGATGGCGCCTCCGAACAGCAGCAGCTTCTCGGTCAATGTCGTCTTACCCGCGTCCGGGTGCGAAATGATGGCGAATGTACGCCTTCTCTCAATCTCTTGTTTCAGTTCGTCAGCCATATGTCATTTCACCAATGCGGCAACGCACTTGCGAAGCGAGTCCTGCCAGTACGGAATGGTGATGCCGTAGGTTTTCTTGATTTTGTTCTTGGATAATACTGAATATGCGGGGCGTTGGGCCGCCGTGGGATAGTCCTTGGTGTCCAGAGGAAGAACCTTGATGTCCTTACCGGCCATCTGCATGATTGTCTTGGCGAAGTCGTACCAGGATGCGACACCCTCGTCGGTGTAATGGTACACTCCGGGTGTCCATTCCGGAGCGTTGAGGATGACGTGTATCGCAACAGCCAGGTCACCGGCGTATGTCGGCGTACCGATCTGGTCGGCCACAACGCGAAGCTCGTCACGCTCACCGGCCAGACGGAGCATTGTCTTAACAAAGTTATTGCCGTCCTCGGAATACAGCCACGCCGTACGGATTATCACCGCACTGTGGCTTGCCGATTTCAGCAAGGACTCTCCCGCCAGCTTTGTGCGACCGTAAACGCTGTTGGGCGCGGGCTCGTCATATTCGGTGTAGGGACGGTAATTGTCACCGCCGAACACATAGTCGGTCGAGATTTGGATCACCTTTGCACCGATACGCTGGGCGGCTTTGCCAAGTATGCCCGGAGCCAGGGTATTAATCTGACGGGCCTTCTCCTCCTCGGACTCAGCCTTGTCAACCGCAGTGTAAGCCGCGCAGTTCACAATGACATCCACCGGATGTTCCTCCAGAAAATGACGGACAGCCTCCGCATCCGTGATGTCCAGAGTATCGTAATCGGTATATATAGCTTCGATTCCGGGGTCACCGGCAAGCTCACGCTCCAGTGCACGGCCAAGCTGGCCGTAACTTCCTGTCACCAATATCTTCATCAATCGTCGTTGAATAGTTCGTTATTATAATCCTTCTTATAGTAGGAGGCCAGCAATGCCAGCATTTTCGATATCTGTTTCTGGGCATTGAGGGTATCCTCGCTGATTTCCTTGCCCTGGAGCCGCAGCATCAACAGCCCGTACAAGGCGTCGAACAGGGTCTCGATCTCGCCCTTGGGATTGCCCCCGGCCTTGGCGCGCAGCTCCACAATCAGCGGCAATGTGGCGTAATACTGGTTGGAGTAGGCAGAGAATTTCGGGTCGGCAAGCAGACGTCTGTGCAGTTGCTCGATATCGTCCAGCGTGTTGCGGTTCAGCTGCAGATGGCCCTTCTCCGCCACACCCTCGCGACGCATCATGTCGATCAGGCTCTCGTACCATTCGCGCAGATTCTTGCGCTGCTGGTCGGTCAGTCCCTGATACTTGTCGACAATTCCGGTCTGGATGCGGTTGATGTCAAGTCCGTATGCCCGTATCATATCCTCTATCTGCCACATGTAGAGCAGGTACTCCGCGATGTTCTCGCGCTTCTTCGCCGATGCTGTATACATAAGAAGTGTTTAACTTAACAACGGAATCCAAACAATCGTATCAACCTCTCCTTGAATTCCGTTTTAATTTGCAAAATTACTAAATTTACAACAAATTTCCGCGTCTAAGTTTCATTAAGTTGCCAATACGATTATATTTTTCTGATAATTTGACGGTTATTGATTATCGTCCGGAAGTCATTTTAATCACACTGCCTACAAAATAAGGCACACATAAGGCTCGTTCATTCAATATATCATTTTCAAGACATGGGTATCTTAAAAAAATTGTGGAAGAAAGGGATTTTCAAGGCATTGCCTTACTCAATATGGTTCAATCTACGTCATTTGCCTTTCAAACAAGCAATTCATCTCCCCATATTGCTTTACAAGGCAAAAACACGCGGAAACGGCAGATTCATCATCGAAGGGAAAATCAGGCCAGGCATGATCCGTCTTGGCTTTCATAGCATCAGTATCTTTCCTAATGACGGGATTACAATCGAAAACTTTGGAGAAATCCGGTTCAAGGGAAGAGCCATCATCGCCAACCATTCATTTGTATCCGTAAGTGATAAAGGCCGGCTTGAAATAGGAGATGGATTAGAGGCTTCGGTATGCAAGATCGTTTGTTTTGACAGTATCGTGTTTGAGAACAACGTATCCGTTGGATGGGGATCACTATACATAGATACCGACCTCCATAAGGTGAAATACCTTGACGGCCGCGAGTCAAAAGGCCATGGGCCTATTCATATCGGGCCATACTGCTGGCTCGGAAACGGCGTCAAAGTATAAAAGTATATAAGAATGTCTCACTGCCGCACAATTGCATCGTAGGAGCAGACACAATCCTAAACAAGCGGCAGGAATTTGAGCCATATTCCATGATCTGCAATGAACGGGCCACAGTAACTAAAGTCACTGGTATCTACCGCGACCGCAACGATGACCGGATAGAATATTGAGGACATTATGTCATTATGTCAATGTAATGGCATAAGATAAAATTTTCAAAAAAATTAAGGTGCCGGAACATTTTGGGGATTGTCGTTGTTTAATTCATATATGAATAAAACCAATCCCATTATGGAAGACAATTCAACCTACAAACAGAAGCAAAACGGCGCAATCCAGGCTTTGAGCCACGAATCGACGCAGGCAGGAAATTCAAGTTTTCTGGACAAGGTCATCTCCATAATACGGAACGTATTCATAAAATACCGACCCCAGACGCAAGTCGCCATGGTTCCGGAAACCGAGGGACTTTATCACTTGAGTGCCGGTGCCGAGTATACAGTTCCCGAGGATTCGTATTCCGCAGCGGCCGTTTCGGAAACCATAAACAGCTTCAATGAGTCATGCCGCACGGCATTCACCATGTATCTGACCGGTTATAAATACAAGGAAATAGCCCGAAGCATGCGTCTGCCTCTCAGCACGGTCAAAAACCGTATTTCCCAGAGCCGCCGCCAGCTGCAGAGCTCCATGGCAGCTTATTGAATGCGACTCTTCCCATAGCCAACAACCTTCAAAACAAATACGTCAACAACCTTCCACTATATAACTTGGACTGAACAGTCCCTATTGCATCGGGGTTACGAAATGCAGACACCCGAATAGAAATCTTAATGTATATGACCAACAGCCCCGGCGCATCCAGCACCGGGGTTTTGTTTGGACACACACAACTTAAAAGGGATTTTTCACGTTACAATAAAAAACGGGTAGGATTTCAGCCTTGTTTACACCCGAGCCCGATTGAATTTAGACAGACTGTCATGACCGAACAGAGAAAAGATAGGATAGTGATTGTCGGCGGAGGCTTCGCCGGCATGAGATTGTGCAAGCATCTGGACCGCTCGCGGTACGATGTGTGCCTGGTGGACCGCAACAACTTCAACAGTTTTCCGCCGCTGTTCTATCAGATAGCCTCGTCCGGCCTGACGTCCGCCAACATCTGCTTCCCCTTCCGTCGTGAGTTCAAGCGCATGAAGGACACATCCTACCACATGGGGCATGTCAAGGAAATCGATGTGGCCAACCATAAGGTCACAACCAGCTACGAGACTCTTGAGTACGACAAGCTGATCCTGGCGGCCGGCGCCACCAACAACTACTTCGGCATGGACCACCTGCCGCAGGAGACATTCGGCATCAAGACCGTGGCCGAGGCCGCGCATACACGTGATGAGATCCTGGACCGTCTTGAACGCGGCGCATTGTGCAAGGACCGCGAGCGCCGCCGTCAGCTACTAAGCTTTCTGGTGGTGGGCGGAGGGCCGGCAGGTGTCGAGATCGCCGGAGCTCTGGGCGAAATGAAGAAATTCATCCTGCCCAAGGAATATCCTGAGCTGGAGCCGGATGACGTGACCATTACTCTGGTGGAGGGAACAGGATCACTATTAGGCGCCATGAGCAAGAAAAGCCGCGACTACGCCCTGAAGACCTTGCGGAAACTGATGGTGAATGTCCGTCTCAACACCATGATGAAGGACTACACCGACAAGTACGTTACATTTGCCGACGGGCACCGAGAATATTACGAGACCCTGATCTGGACCGCCGGCGTCATGGGCGAACCCATGCCGGGACTGCCCCGGGAATGCGTTGGACACGGCAACCGGGTCATTGTCGACGAATTCAACCGCGTCAAGGGTCTTGATGACTCGGTATTCGCTGTGGGCGACATCTGCCTGATGACTACCGACGATTACCCGCACGGGCACCCGCAGATGGCGCAGCCAGCCATCCAGCAGGCCCGGAATCTGGCCAAGAACCTGAATGCCGGAGAATTCCGTACATCCTTCCGTTACCGCGACAAGGGTTCGATGGCTACCATAGGCAAGAACAAGGCCGTGGCCGACCTGAAAAATGTCAGTTTCTCAGGCATGTTGGCATGGCTCGTCTGGATGTTCATCCACCTGATATCGATCATGGGAATGCGCAACAAGCTCAGCGTACTGTCCAACTGGGGTTGGAACTACCTGTTCTACTCCACCTCGCTGCGGTTGCTGCTGCGCCCCACCAAGTACCCCCTGCGACGACATTGGGGAGAGTAATACCTGCAATCATGAAAAGAATATATTTAGCCTCGATGATACTGGCTGCCGGCATGATGATGACCGGCTGCGGATTGTTCAACAAGACCGGCAAGACCGGCTCGACTCCCCAGGCCGACAAGGATGAGCCGATGCTCCCACACGACCGTGAGGTGATAGCCAAGCCCAAAGACGAACGTGCATACACTCAGGAAGAGCTGCGTCAGGGAGTGGTGAAGGGAGACTGGAGCATCCAGACCGTCTACGGCAGGCCCGTTGTGGGCGAGAAGGCTCCCTTCCTGAAATTCGTGCCCGCGCAGAAGCGAGTCTACGGCAACAACGGATGCAATGTCATCAACGCCGCCTACACCTACAACCCCGCCGATTCCCTGCTGAACTTCGACAAGATCGCCTCCACCATGATGGAATGCGCCCTGACGGGCATAACCGATGTCGAGATCAACCGTGCCCTGGAAGCAACGAAGTACTACACATGGGATGTTCAAGGCTCGGAATATTACATGTACTTCTTCGACAAGGACCACCGTCAGGTGATGTCCGTGATGCACCAGAACTTCGACTTCCTGAACGGCACGTGGCTTGTGACCACCATCGCCGGTGAGAAGATCGATGTACCGGACATGAAACTCGTCATTGACGTTGACGAAGGCAAACTCCACGGCAACACGGGCTGCAATGTCCTGAACGGGCGGATGGAGATCAATATGGACGAGGCGAACTCCATCTCGTTCAGCGCCATCGGCGTGACCCAGATGGCCTGTCCAGACATGAACTACGATACCGCCCTGATCGTCGCCCTTGAGGAGGCCAGCCACGCCCGGCCTGTAAGTCCCACTGAGGTTATGCTGTTTGACAACGGCGGCAAGCAGGTACTGTCGCTGATCCGCGCCACATCCCGTAACACACATAACCGATAACTATGGCAGCAGACGAGAGAGTAGACAAATGGCTGTGGGCCATGCGTGTGTTCAAGACCCGGACCATCGCCACGGATGCGTGCAAGAAAGGCCGGATATCAATAGGCGGCACGGCTGTAAAGCCCTCGCGCACAATCAAGGTCGGTGACGTTATCGACGTACGCAAGCCACCAATCACCTACACCTTCCGTGTCGTGAAACTGGCATCCAACCGACTTGGGGCCAAACTCGTGCCCGAATACCTGGAGAACCTGACGCCGCAGTCACAGTACGAGCTGCTGGAAATGACCAAGATATCAGGCTTCGTGGACCGTCGCAAGGGTCTGGGACGCCCCACCAAACGCGATGGACGCAAGCTTGCCGAATTCCGAGAGGAGTCAAGCTATGCAGACACATACTTCCTGGATTGGGAAGATGATGACGACGAAGACTTGGAAATTTGACGGAATTTTGTTAATTTTGTGGCCGATTAGGCATCCCCGTGTTACGAGGGTGCCCGTATGACAATGTATATATTTGAATATCAATGATAAAGATTACATTTCCGGATGGAGGAGTCCGCGAGTACGCCGAGGGAACCACTCCCCTTCAGATAGCCGAGAGCATCAGCCCGCGTCTGGCGGGTGACGTTCTGGCGGCAAAAATCAACGGACAGGAATGGGACCTGACCCGTCCGGTAAACGAAGACGCCAAGATCGAGCTCTTCAAATGGGACGATCCGGAGGGCAAGCACGCCTTCTGGCATAGTTCCGCGCATCTTCTGGCCGAGGCACTGCAGGAGCTGTATCCCGGCGTGAAGTTCGGTATCGGACCCGCCATTGAGAACGGCTTCTATTACGACATCGACCCGGGCGAGCATAAGATCACCGACGAGGACTTCCCGAAGATCGAGAAGAAGATGCTGGAGCTGGCCCAGCGCAAGGAAGCAATTGTCCGCAAGGACATCAGCAAGACCGATGCGCTTAAGATGTTCGGCGACCGTGGCGAGGAGTATAAATGCGAGCTGATTTCCGAACTGGAGGACGGCCACATCACCACATATACCCAGGGCAACTTCACCGACCTGTGCCGTGGCCCGCATATTCCCACCACCGCACCGATCAAGGCGGCCAAGATCATGTCGCTGGCCGGTGCCTACTGGCGTGGCGACGAGAAGCGCAACCAGCTGGTCCGCGTATACGGCATCACGTTCCCCAAGAAGAAGATGCTGGACGAGTACCTTGCTCTGCTGGAGGAGGCCAAGAAGCGCGACCACCGTATCCTGGGCCGTGACATGGAGCTGTTCGCGTTCTCGCCCACTGTCGGCCAGGGCCTCCCCTTGTGGCTGCCCAAGGGAGCCGCGCTCCGCGACCGTCTGGAGCAGTTTCTCCGCAAGATCCAGAAGCGTTACGGTTACCTGCAGGTAATCACCCCGCATATCGGCAACAAGGCCCTGTACGTCACTTCCGGACACTGGGCCAAGTACGGCAAGGATTCCTTCCAGCCCATCCACACCCCGCAGGAGGGCGAGGAATACATGCTGAAACCCATGAACTGCCCTCACCACTGCGAGATCTACAAGACGGCGCCACGCTCCTACCGCGACCTGCCGTTGCGTTACGCCGAGTTCGGCACTGTCTACCGTTACGAGCAGAGCGGCGAGCTCCACGGACTGACCCGCGTACGCGGATTCACTCAGGATGACGCCCACCTGTTCTGCACGCCGGACCAGATCAAGGGCGAGTTCCTGAAGGTCATGGACATCATCCTCTACATCTTCAAGGCTCTGGACTTCCAGAACTACGAGGCTCAGATCTCGCTTCGAGATCCGAACAACAAGACCAAGTACATCGGTTCCGACGAGAACTGGCATCTTGCCGAACAGGCAATCATCGACGCATGCGCCGAGAAGGGGCTGAAAGCGACCCAGGTCGAGGGCGAGGCCGCGTTCTACGGTCCGAAGCTGGACTTCATGGTCCGCGACGCGATCGGACGAAAATGGCAGCTCGGTACCATCCAGGTGGACTACAACCTGCCGGAACGTTTCGACCTGACATTCACCGGCGCCGACAACCAGAAGCACCGCCCCGTCATGATCCACCGCGCGCCGTTCGGCTCGATGGAGCGCTTCGTAGCCGTACTGCTTGAGCACACAGCCGGCAACCTTCCCATGTGGCTGATTCCGACCCAGGCAATGATTCTTCCCATCTCCGAGAAGTTCAACGACTACGCCCGCAAGGTCGCAGCCGAGCTTGACGAGGCAGGCGTGCGTGCCGAGGTGGACGACCGCAACGAGAAGATAGGCCGCAAGATCCGCGACAACGAGATGAAGAAGGTCCCTTACCTGATTGTCGTTGGTGAAAAGGAGCAGGCCGACGGTACGGTCGCAGTACGCAAGCGTGGCGAGGGAGACAAGGGCACGATGCCGGTCGCAGATTTCGCCAAGATAATAAACGACGAGGTAGAAGCGTTTACAAAACAATAATCAAACTTCCTTAATGGAGAAAAAACCGCAATTCACGGGGCCGAAACGTCCCATGGGGCCGAAGCCCCGTCCGGGACAGCGTCCCGTCCGCGATGACCGTCGCAACGATCCCTACCAGACCAACGAGCGCATCCGCGCCCGCGAGGTCCGTCTGGTGGGCGACAATGTGGAGCAAGGCATATATCCCATTGCCCAGGCTCTGAAGATCGCCCACGCCCAGGAACTCGACCTGGTGGAGATCTCCCCTACTGCCGAACCGCCGGTATGTCGCGTGATCGACTACCAGAAGTTCCTGTACCAGCAGAAGAAACGGCAGAAGGAGCAGAAGCAGAAGGCCACCAAGGTCGTGGTTAAGGAGATTCGTTTCGGACCCCAGACCGATGACCATGACTACAACTTCAAGCTGAAGCATGCCCAGGGATTTCTGCGCGAGGGGTCGAAGGTAAAGGCCTACGTATTCTTCCGCGGACGTTCCATTCTGTTCAAAGAGCAGGGCGAGGTTCTGCTGCTGCGATTCGCCAACGATCTGGAGGATCTGGGCAAGGTGGAGCAGATGCCTGTACTGGAGGGCAAGCGCATGACCATCATGCTGACTCCGCTCAAGCCTGCGCAGAAGAAGGAGAAGACCGCGTCCGAGCCCACCAAGAAAGAACGCAAGGCCGCCGAACGTGCAGCAGCAGCCGAGGCTGAGAACGCCGCTCCGGAAGTGGACGACATGACCCCCAAGGAGGAAGAGGAGGTTTAAACCGCATACATTAGAGACCGTAGGCACACGGTGCCGAGGTTTGAAACAACTAAATACATAAAAAAATGCCTAAAGTAAAGACCAATGCCGCGTCCAAGAAGCGCTTCGCGCTCACCGGCACGGGAAAGATCAAGCGTAAGCACGCTTATCACAGCCACATCCTGACGAAGAAGACGAAGAAGCGCAAGCGCGTTCTGGACCACACCACGCTGGTTGCCAGCGCAAACATGAAACAGGTTCGCGACCTGCTCAACCTCCGTTAACATCGCCATGGGCCCGGGCCGGCAGCGCCCTTGCCCGTCTAACAACATTACATAACCGAAATACCAGCCAAAAAGAGTTTATAGGACCGCTGGATTTCAAAAAACAAAACAAAGATGCCAAGATCAGTAAATCACGTGGCCTCACGTGCCAAGAGAAAGAAGATATTGAAGCTTACGCGCGGCTATTACGGCAGCCGTCGTAACGTCTGGACCGTAGCGAAGAACACCTGGGAGAAGGGTCTGACCTACGCATACCGCGACCGCAAGCAGAAGAAGCGTAACTTCCGCGCCCTGTGGATTCAGCGTATCAACGCCGCCGCCCGTCTGGAGGACCTGAGCTACAGCAAGCTCATGGGTCTGATCCACGCAGCCGGTATCGAGATCAACCGCAAGGCCCTGGCCGAGCTCGCAGTGAACCATCCCGCAGCATTCAAGGCCATCTGCGACAAGGTAAAGAAATAATTCAAGCTATGTCATATCGAAAGCCGGCCCTGACGGGTCGGCTTTCTCTATTCCTCTACCGTGCCATTTTCCCAACACAGTCCATCCCAACTACGTTCGCATCATGAATACAGTCATCTCCATAGCCAAAGGAATAGCCATCATACTGATGGTGGCGGGCCATGCCGAAGGTCCGGGACTCTTGACCAATTTCATCTATACGTTCCACATGCCGCTCTTCTTCATCGCGGCCGGATATTTCTTCAGCCGTAAATATCTGGCGGACCCCTGGACATTCATCTCCAAGCGCATCAAGGGATTGTATTTCCCGTTTCTTAAATGGAGCCTGTTCTTTCTGTTACTTCATAATGTATGGTTCCATTTCGGAATCCTCAATGAACAGTACGGGAACTGGACCGGAGGAGTAACCCATCCGTATACCCTGAAGACAGCCTGCCACCGAATGTTCCTGATGTTTACCGGAATGGCAGGATACGACGAGTTCATGGCCGGAGCATTCTGGTTCTTCCGAGGGCTGCTGGTGGCCAGCATAGCCTTTCTGCTGCTGTATAAGCTTCTGGACTCGCGTACGCGTTTGAGACCCGAAGCATGCGTTGCCGTGCTCTGCGCGTCACTGGTCGCTCTGATGGCCTTGCGCATCAATTACGGCATCAAGATAACGACAATACCCAACGGAGGATGGCGTGAAATGTGGGGGATATTCTTCTTCGGAATCGGGGTGCTTTACCGCAGGTATGAGTCTTCAATAGGCGACCGCTATTGGCTCTCGGCCCTATGTCTGCTGTTCCTGTGCTTTGCAGCCGTACAGCATTACCATGGCATGAACAACGGTGGCGCGATGCAGGACTTATGGACGCTGCCGCTTACCGGTACTGCCGGATTCCTGCTGGTGCATCACATCTCGGTACTGATTGACGCGGCAGACACAATGTTGCGCAGGGTATTGGTATTTATCGGCAACAACACACTCTACGTTTTCGTATTCCACATCCTGGCGTTCAAACCGGTCAGTCTATTGAAGATATGGTGGTACGACCTGCCTTTCGCCCAGATAGGCTGCCACATGGTGATCCATGATCACCGTCCCGACCTGTTCTGGATCATCTACACT
>DXXK01000030.1 GCA_019416425.1 Bacteroidales bacterium | reverse complement strand
CCCCGCCGCTCCCCCCGCTCCAAGAAATAAAAATATCCGGAGGGATAGACTTTACTTTTGGGGAAGCCGTTAGTCCATAGAAATAAGTATGGGCCGATGTCGGGGACTGTCTCGACAGCGGCTTCAAAAATAGACAAGGCTTATGAAACAGATATTGCTTGTACTGTTTATGGCAGTGGGACTGTTAGGCGGCAACGCATACGCTCGCGAACGCAATGAAGGATATTGTCAACATGACACATGCCAACGACACGAGGATTACTGCCAACATGACGATTACGGGCGACGCTGCGACCGGTATCGGCATCGGTCACGGTATTTCGTCACGGACAACAAAGTGTTCTATGACGGCCATGTAATCGAGGATGCTTCCTCATTAAACTTCGATATACTCCGTGACGGCTACGCCAAGGATAACTGGAACGTCTACTATCGCGGCAAGAAGATCAAGGACGCCTCGAGCAGCTCCTTCGAGGTCTTAGGCTGGGGATACGCCAAGGACACATGGAACGCATATTATGACGGAGCCAAGATAAACGGAGCCTCCGCGACAAGCTTCAAGGTGCTGGGCGACAGATACGCACAGGACAACTGGAACACCTACTACTACGGCCAGAAGGCTGACTGACCATGAATTTCACGTCAGTTTTAGGGATGCGGGGCAGACTGTGCGTTGCCTTAGTATATCTGTCGATGGCCTCATCCGGCATCGCTGACACCATCCCGACTATGTTCAGCCGGAAACCTGAATGGAGAATCGGCGTCGATGTGTCGCCGGCATGGGTGCCCGCCACAAACGACTTCCTGGGCGGCTACAATCCCAGGGACAAACGCATCAACGCGACACTGTCCGGTGATGTCCGCGCTGATTTCAGCTTCAACCCCTCCACACGCCAGGGCATCCTGTACCCCGGGCTGTACCAAGGCCTCGGCATAGGGGTAAACACATTCTTCGCCAACTCCCTGCTCGGCACCCCGGTCTCGGCATACGTCTATCAGGGAGCGCCAATAATACACCTGAACAGCAGGCTGTGGCTCGGATATGAATGGCAGTTCGGCGTAGCCTTCGGCTGGAAACACTATGACGCCGACACCGCCGACACCAACTCGGCGGTCAGCACGCCGGTGACCGCGCACATGGGAGTCGGACTGAAGTTCCATTACGAACTGACGGACCGCTGGCAGCTGTCGTTCGGACTGTCGGCACGCCATTACTCCAACGGCAACACCTCCTGGCCTAACGCCGGCGTGAATTCGATAGGCACCACAGTAGGCATCGCATACACCTTCAATCCCATGCCCAAGGCTCCTGCGAGCAACACAGAGCTGGAAACCGAAGCCGACAGGCATGGATGGTTCTACGACATCACGGCATTCTGTTCCTGGCGCAAGCGCGTCATATCAGTCGGGGATCCGCCCGAGCCGCAGCTGTGTCCCGGCAGGTTCGGCATTCTCGGCGTGCAGTTCTCGCCGATGTTCAAGCTGAACAGATGGGCGGCTGCGGGCCCGGCGCTCGAGATGCAGTGGGACGAAAGCGCCGGACTCGAGCAATACTGGGTGGACGGCACCTTCGGCGACGAAATCAAGTTCCGCAAGCCTCCGTTCGGCAAACGGATCGGAATCGGTCTGTCGGCGCATGCCGAGCTGACCATGCCGATATTCTCCGTCAACATCGGACTGGGATACAATGCCCTGAATCCCAAAGGCAACAAGGCATTCTACCAGATGCTGACTCTCAAGACCTTCATAACACGACACATCTACATCAACACGGGTTACCGCATCGCAGCCTTCAAGCATCCTCAGAACCTGATGATCGGTATCGGCGTAAGACTATAACCCCGTATTCCAACTTATTACCAGTGGATTTGTTATAATGACAAATCCACTTGCCGTTTATGGGCCTACGCGCTCCATGAACGGCTGCTATGTCGCTTGAATGATGTTGAAAAAGGTTGCGAAAATACTCGGTTGGACACTTGTCGGGATCGTGGTCCTGGCTATGGCGACTGTCGGCATAGGCACAGCCTGGCTTACACCGGCTCGTCTGACCCGTCTGGTCAACGAGGAGCTGTCCGAACGCCTCGACGCCGATGTCCGCGCCGAAAATATCCAATACACATTCTGGTCCACCTTCCCCAACCTGAACGTCACTATAGATTCGCTGAGCGTGACGAGCAGGGCCTTGCGGAAGCTGCCCGATTCCCTGGCCGCCAGGCTTCCGGCCGACGCCGCGCTGCTGATGTCATCGGGCCGGATCAACGGCTCCGTCAACGTCCCAGGACTGCTGTCGGGCCATATCGAGCTTGGAGACATCTCGGTAGACTCATTGCGCGTCAACCTGGTCGGAGCCACAGATTCCACAGCCAACTGGGACATCCTGCCGAAACCGAAGAAACAGTCCAAAATTCCGGACATAACCGTCAATTCCGTACAACTGACGAATCCACAGGAAATAAGCTATCTGGATATTCCCACCGGATGCGATATCCGGGCACACCTCGACTCATTGGCAATGACGCGCACCGACAATGAGAGATACCGAATCGCGCTCGGCGGCAACGTAGACGCAAGACTGAAGGGAGGGGACTTCGTCACCGATATACCGGTAGCCTGCGACGGAGACATCGCGTTGACACTCCAACCGATGACCCTGCACACCAGGGGACTCAATGTGTATGTGAACGGCATGAAGATGAAGTTCGACCTCGGAGCCGAAATCAACGACAAGCCCAAGATCACCGAATTCAACTTCGACATCGACGTGACCAGTCTCAACAGACTGCTCGGCCTCATCCCCGCCGGCCTTGTCCCGATGCTGGAAGGGCTGCACGCCGACCTGCCGTTGCAGATGAAGGGCGGCATCAGCGCCCCCTACCTGGTCGACGGGAATACACTCCCCTCCCTGAACATCGACGTCGACATACCCTCCGGCAGAGTCAACTACAACAACGTCTCGCTTAGGGACATATCCATGCAGGGCCGTCTGGTCTACAACGCTGGCAGTCCTGAATCCTCGTCGATCGACATCTCTCACATGAACGTCCGCGACGGAGTTACCGACCTGAAGGTCCGGGCGTCTGTAACGGATCCTACTGGCAATCCCACTGTTCAGGCTGACATCAAGGGAGACCTTTCCTTGACCAAGCTGGGACATCTGTTCCAGTACCTCCAGGGTCTGAACCTCAGGGGAAAGGTAACCTCCGACACCCGAATCATATTCAGCATAGCCGACCTGAAGGACTACCGGCTGGACCGGATGCTGGTGAGCGGCCGGGCACAACTGAAGGACCTGCGGATAGAGAACGTCGGTGACCTGGACCGGCTGTCGGCCGACAACATGAAGGTTGATTTCGGGGCACGAGCCGCCCAGGCGACGACAAGCGATGTCACAGGCTCGTTATTCAATTTCAAGGCTGCCGTCGACAATCTCATCCTTGACGCAGTGGGTTACCGCACGCATGCCACGAGCGTACTGCTGACCTCCGAAATCCACGACAAGGGGGCTGTACCGCTGGCCGCCGTGGCCGAAAACATTCCCTTCAATCTGGAAATGAAAGCCTCCACCCTGAGCGTAGGCAATCCCAAGGACACTCTCCGCGTGCACATAGACGACGCCGATGTCCGAGGCATCATCTCCACCCAATTGCGGGGACAACTACAGGCCCGCACCTACGATGTGAATGTCACGGGCACGTCGCTGAGATACCAGCAGGGGCTATCGCGATTCAACATCAACGACCTGAACACCTCGATCCGCGCCGATTACCTGAACCATGATGTATGCGCCCCCGATTTCCGAATGCCGGCCCAATGGAGCGCGGACGATACAGATACCGTTTTTGCCCGATGCACGCCACGAACCATACAGTTCACGGCACCGCCTCAACTTCAGAAAATAATGGCACGCTGGCGCGTGCTGCTGAGGCTGCGCGGCAGCAAGGGAATGCTGGTGACCCCGGCGTTCCCCGTGCGGAACTACCTCACGAACATCGATGTCAGCGCAGGTTTCGACTCCATCGCCATCCACAACATGAGCATGCGTTCGGAGTCCAGCTCAGTCAGGTTCACCGGAGGAATCAGCAATCTGCGCCAGTTCCTGACATCATCGACACCGGCACCGCTGCGCCTCCACCTCACAGCCGCCATCGACACGCTGCAATGCAACGAGCTGGCCGCGGCCTACGAACACGGGGTGGAACTGACGTATGGCCCGGGCACGGTTCAGAAACGCTTGGCCAACAACGCAATAGTCGCGTCAGACTCCGTGGCGGTCATGATTCCGCGCAACATCTACGCCGACATACATGCCTCGATAAACCGTTGCTTCTACACCGACCTGCAGACCTACGACTGGCTAGGCGACATACGCGTGGCCGACGGAAACCTTAACATCGACTCGCTGGCCGTACACACCGACTTCGTCACCGCCGGTGCAAAACTCAGACTTGATACCGACAATCTGGAAAGGATTTCCGTTGGCGCGCATGTTGCAGCCAACCGACTGGACATCAAGGAATTTTTCCGTAATTTCCCCAAGGTGCTGGACGCCATGCCGCAGATGGCCAACCTGTCGGGAGAGTTCGATGCCCAGGCCGATGTATCGACACGCCTGTTTCCCTCCATGTACATCATGGTCCCGGCCACAATGGGCAACGTGGCCGTGCAGGGACGGCACCTGGAGCTGAAACAGAACAGGTTCATCCGCAAGATCACACGCATGATGATGATTCCGACGGGCGACCCGCTGCACATAGACAACCTGAACATCAACGCACGGATGTTCGACAACCTGCTGATGGTCGAGCCATTCGGCATCAGCTTCGACCGCTACGACCTGACGATAGCCGGACTCAACAACTTCGCCGGGGACATATACTACCACATCGGCGTCGACAAGTGGCCGCTGTCCATACCCTTCGGACTCAACATCAAGGGCACGACAAGCCATCCGGAGATCCGCTTCGGCGGCGAACGGTGGAAGGACAGCAATTCCACCGATATTACCTCCGACATCGACAGCGACATCCGGCTCAACATGATTCAGCTGGCCAGGAAGTACGGCCTCCTGATGATCCACAAGGCCGCCCAGGCAGATACCACGGCCCATTACCTGTTTACGCCCAGACACGTCCGGTGACGCAGCTTATATTAAGAATATCAAAAAAATTTGTGGAATTTGGGAATTTTTTGTAACTTTGCAGTCGCAAAGAAAATCGGGGTGTAGCACAGTTGGTTAGCGCGCTACGTTCGGGACGTAGAGGTCGGGCGTTCGAGTCGCCTCACCCCGACAGAAAAGCCGGAGCTCCCTCCGGCTTTTCTTATTTTATCAGTCCGCACGCCGGATTCAATAACCGAAAGTTGTACAACATCTGAATATGAGCGAATTCAAGAGAACACTGGTAACCACGGCATTGCCGTACGCAAACGGCCCGGTACACATCGGGCACCTTGCCGGAGTGTACGTTCCGGCTGACATCTATACCCGCTACCTGCGTCTGCAGGGACGCGAAGTCATTCTTGTGGGCGGCAGCGACGAGCATGGCGTCCCCATCACCATCAAGGCCCGCAAGGAAGGTGTCACGCCACAGGACATCGTTGACCGCTACCATACACTGATCCGTGATTCGTTCCAGGAATTCGGAATCTCGTTCGACGTATACGGCCGCACCACGAGCCAGACGCACCGCAAGACCGCCTCGGAATTCTTCCGCAAGCTCTACGACCAAGGTGAGTTCATCGAGAAGAGCAGCATGCAGCTCTACGACCCGGAGGCGAAGCAGTTTCTGGCTGACCGCTACGTGACAGGCAAATGCCCCCACTGCGGCAACGAGCATGCCTACGGCGACCAGTGCGAGGCCTGCGGCACTTCGCTAAACGCCACCGACCTGATTGACCCCAAGTCAACCATCACCGGCGCAAAGCCCGTGCTGAAGGAGACCACCCACTTCTTCCTCCCCCTGGACAAATGGCAGCCCCGTCTGGAGGAGTGGATCCTGAAAGGCCACAAGGAATGGAAATCCAACGTCTACGGCCAGTGCAAGTCATGGCTCGACATGGGCCTGCAGCCCCGAGCCGTGAGCCGCGACCTGGACTGGGGAATCCCTGTGCCCGTGGAGGGCGCCGAGGGTAAAGTGCTCTACGTCTGGTTCGACGCCCCGATCGGCTACATCTCCAATACCATCGACCTGGTGGGCGACGACTATACCAAGTGGTGGAAGGACCCCGAAACCCGCATGATTCACTTCATCGGCAAGGACAACATCGTGTTCCACTGCATCGTGTTCCCCTCCATGCTGATGGCCGAGGGCACCTACAACCTCCCCGACAACGTGCCCGCCAACGAGTTCCTGAACCTGGAGGACGACAAGATCTCAACGTCGCGCAACTGGGCGGTATGGCTGCATGAGTACCTGCGCGACTTCCCCGGCAAGCAGGACACCCTACGCTACACGCTGACAGCCAACGCACCGGAGACCAAGGACAACAATTTCACCTGGCGAGACTTCCAGGCCCGCAACAACAACGAGCTTGTGGCTATCCTGGGCAATTTCATCAACCGCGCCATGGTTCTGGATCATAAATACTTCGACGGCAATGTCCCCGAGGCCGGCGAGCTTCAGGACATCGACAAGGCCGTTTACCAAGAAGTCCGTGAGGCCATCGCGGCCCTGACCGCCGATCTGGAGGAATTCAAATTCCGCGAGGCGTTGCGCCAGGCCATGAACGTGGCCCGAGCCGGCAACAAATTCCTGGCCGACACCGAGCCGTGGAAACTATGGAAGACCGACCCGACACGCGTGGCGACCATCCTGAACGTGTCGCTGCAGCTTTGTGGCACACTGGCCGTGATTTTCGAGCCCTTCCTGCCGTTCATGAGCCGGAAGCTCTGCGACATGCTGAAGCTGGACAACCTGAGCTGGGACATGGCCGGACGCGAGGACCTGCTGGCCGCCGGCAAGCAGTTAGGCGAGGCTACGATCCTGTTCGATAAGATCGAAGACAGCGCCATCCAGGCACAGATGGACCGTCTGGAGCACATCAAGAAGGAGAACCTGCTGGCAGGCTGGGCTCCCGAGCCAGTCAAGGCCGAGTGCAGCTACGAGGATTTCGAGAAGGTCGACATCCGCGTGGGCAAGGTGCTGGAATGCGAGAAGGTCAAGAAGTCGAAGAAACTGCTGAAGTTCAAGATCGACGACGGCATGGGCGGCCGCACCATACTTAGCGGCATAGCCGGCAGCTACCCGGAACCTGAGAAACTGGTAGGCATGGAGGTGATGTTCATCGCTAACTTCGCGCCACGCAACATGATGGGCCACGAAAGCCAGGGCATGATCCTGTCGGCCGTGAACCCGGACGGCTCGCTGACGCTCTGCAGTCCGAGCCAGGAAGTGACTCCTGGCGCACAGGTAGGCTGACATGGGGTGGCGCGAGGAACTGGCGCGTGAAACGGCAGCCCTGGACCCCGACCGGGTGTTCCTGCTGACGGATTCCAACGTCGGACGTCTGTTCGACTACCCCGGCATCCGAATCGAAGTGCCCGCGGGCGAACAGAGCAAAAGCATTGAATGTCTTACGGACGTGTGGCGCCGGCTCACCGGGTCGGGCGCCACACGTCGCTCTTTATTGGTCAACATAGGCGGCGGTGTGGTCTGCGATCTGGGAGGATTCACCGCGGCCACCTTCAAGCGCGGCATACGGCACATAAACGTCCCCACTACCCTGCTGGCTATGGCCGACGCCGCCATCGGCGGAAAGACCGGCATTGACTTCGAGGGCTACAAGAACGAGATCGGGGCATTCAAGATGCCGGAGCGTGTCATCGTGGACGGTAGCTGGCTCCGCACCCTTAGCCCTGAGCTGATGGCCGACGGACTGGCCGAGGTGGTCAAGAGCGCGATGTTAAGCTCTGCTCCGGAATACAGCCGTCTCTTAGCCCTCCCGGACATTCTGGACGCCGACACCGTCGGGCCGGCCGCCGAATGGTCCGCTCGATTCAAGGAGCGGATAGTGCGTATGGACCCCACGGAACGCGGCCTGCGCCGCATTCTCAACTTAGGCCACACGGCGGGACATGCCTTCGAGACGCGTGCCGCGCAATTAGGGTATCCTATAGCCCACGGAACAGCCGTGGCACACGGACTGCTGGTGAGCCTCATCCTGAGCGAGCGTCTCGCCGGCCTCCCTGCCGGCTCGGCACGCACCTATGCAGAGAAAATACTGGCCAGGTATTACTCCCCCCTCCCCGACGGAGTCCTGGACACCGCCGCGCTGACAGCACTGATGGGCCACGACAAGAAAAATCCGAAGCAAGGCGAAATATCATTCGTCCTGCTCCGGAATTTCGAAGAACCTGTGGAATCGGTGGTGGCCGATGCCGAAGCTATAGCCAACGCAATGTCTATTTACTCTGCGATGCGGTCATAGAGGGTATCAGCGACAGCCAGTAATCCTTCAATTCACTCCATTTCACCATATATTCCTGTCCGGGGACCGGCTTTACGTTGCGGCCGTTGAGCCGCACTGCGGCCATCGTGCCCTGCGGCGTATGGAACAGGAATATCGCAAAGTTGGCTCCTAAAGGCACCACATCCTCCGAGCGCCATTGCGTCGCCAGCTTCTCGGCATCCGTGGTCATAGCGTGGCAGCCGGGAATCTTCAGGGCCGACAACAGCGGCATCAGCGTCTCAGCGTGACCGAAATATCCGTTGAGGGTGCATTCTCCACCCTGCGCGGCCGAAGCAGAATCGGCATCGTCTATGATGGTGGCCACCAGCGTGGCCACCGCCCGCTGCACCATATCGCCGTTCAGCGGATTCACGCAGTTGCGCAGATAACGCGCCAGGTTGCCCGCCAGCCAGCATGTGCGGTATTCCCCGGCGGTCAAAAACCGGTCCGTAGGGGCCGACATACCCATGGCGCGGCGCGACTGCAGGACAGTATATATGTCCATGACAAGATCCTGCGCCTTGTGCTCATTCATCCCGACGGGATGACGGAACAGCCGCTGCAGCGGAACAGTCGGGATATGGGTCCGCTCGAACTTCCGTACCACCTCTTTCCACGAGCCGGACTCGCGGTAGTGGGCGTAGACCGAATCGGTGGCGAAGAAATACACTAATGGCGAATACTCATGCCCCGACACAGCCACGAAGTCCAGGCTGTCGTTGGCCAGCATCATGGCATGGTTGAACTCGTACATGGTCATCATGGCACGTGGCACGAACGACGAGATGGTCAGCACTCCCCGGTTGCCGTGACCTAACGACGGCACCATCCGGGCCATCTCCTTACCCAATATCTCCTGCTCGCGTATGCCCACGGCCGACAACTGTCCCCACCTGCCGTCGCTAAGGGTACAGATGGAGTCCACCATCGTAAGCAGAGTCTGGCCGTCGGCGTTCAGGTTGCCTGCCTCGGCCTGCTGACGGAGCACCCGCTCCAGCTTGTCGAACTTCTTCGGGCCGGTCATGTAGCGCGCGCCATGGCGCGCCACATAGATGCAATGGAACGGCATCAATGAGTCAGGCCATGCCGGAGCCTCCTCCAATGCGAAGTCGTAGGGCATCATCGATCCCTCGTACTGACGCGGCAGTAAAGAATAAGCCTGAGCTCCCGTAAGGGAGACCAGGCTTATAAGAAATATAAGAAATCGTGTCATGTCAGATTAATGAGCCGCCCTTCTCGATGGCCTTCTCGTTCATCGGAATGAGCTTGTGGTGGCGCTCCGGCAGGGACTTCTTCAGGCCCTTGATCACGTTCTCCATGGGGAGCTTGTAGTCCATGGCCTTGAGCAGCGCGCCCATCACCACCATGTTGTACGCCTTGGAGTTGCCCATTTCCAGGGTAGCCTCCATCGCGTCGATGGGATATATCTTGATATCCTCGCGGGTGGGATGGTTGTGGATGCCGTTGGTATCGTAGATCAGCACGCCGCCAGGTTTCACCTTGGGGCCGAACTTGTCGAGGCTCTGCTGGTTCAGGGCCACAACGATGTCATACTTGTCCAGCACGGGGCTCGAGATTTTCTGGTCGCTCAGGATGACGGTCACGTTGGCCGTGCCGCCGCGCTGTTCCGGACCGTACGAGGGCATCCAGGTCACTTCCTTGTCGTCCATCAGGCCAGAATATGCCAGGATCTTGCCCATCGACAGAACACCCTGTCCGCCGAATCCGGCTATGATTATCTCTTGTTTCATGAATTACTGCGGATTTGGGGGTTAAACATTCTTCAGGTCACCCAGCGGATACTTGGCGAACATGTGCTCGGCCATCCATTCGTTGGCCTTCTCGGGGCTCATCTTCCATCCGGAGTTGCAGGTAGCCACAACCTCGACCACGCTTGTGCCTCGCTTGTCGATGGCGTTCTGGAATGCTTTCTTCAGTGCGTTCTTGAACTTGCGCACGTTGGCGGGAGTATGCACGGACTGACGTGTCACGTAGCATGTGCCGTCCAGGATGGCCATGAGGTTGGTGATCTCCAGCGGGTGTCCGTTCAGGTCCACGCGACGGCCGTAAGGCGTCGTGGCGGTCTTCTGGCCCACCAGGGTGGTCGGGGCCATCTGGCCGCCGGTCATTCCGTAGATGGCGTTGTTGATGAAGATCATCACTATGTTCTCGCCGCGGTTGGCGGCGTGGATGGACTCGGCGGTACCGATGGCCGACATGTCACCGTCGCCCTGGTAGGTGAACAGGACATTCTCGGGCCACAGGCGCGAGGCGGCCGTGGCCACTGCCGGCGCACGTCCGTGGGCGGCCTCGATCCAGTCCACGTCGATATAGTTGTATGCGAAGACGGCGCAACCTACGGGCGACACGCCCACGGCCTTCTCCGTCAGGTTCATCTCGTCCAGCACCTCGGCCAGGATCTTGTGTACCACGCCGTGGCTGCACCCCGGGCAATAGTGCATGTGCACCTCTTCCAGCAGTCGGGGCTTGCTGTAAACCTTGTTCTCTTCCCTGATAATATCTTCGATTTCCATGTGTTCAGAAGTTTACGGCGTGATTACTTGCGGTTGATGATTTTCTCCTTCAAGGCGTTGACCACCTCCTCGGGGCTGGGGATGATACCGCCCAGGCGACCGAAGTGCTCCACGGGGAGTGCGTCATGGACGGCCAGACGGACGTCCTCGATCATCTGGCCGGCGTTAAGCTCGACGACCAACACACCCTTCTTGCCCTGCGCGGCGCGGTTGACGGCCTCGGTCGGGAACGGCCACAGCGTGATGGGACGGATGATGCCCACCTTTATGCCTTCCTCTGCAGCAATCTCGCGTGCCTTGTCGGAAATACGCGCTATGGAACCGAAGGCCACGATCAGATAGTCGGCGTCCTCGATACCTATTTCCTCCCAGCGGGTCTCGTTCTTCTGAATCTCGGCATAGCGTGCCTGCAGCTCATGGTTGATCACCTCCATACGCGCGGACTCCAGCTCAAGGCTGGTGATGACGTTGCGTTTACGCTCGCCGTGACGGCCGGTTGCGGCCCAGGGGCACTGCTTGCGTATCTCCTCGTCGGTGCGGCGCGGACGCGGCTCGGGCAGCACGACCTTCTCCATCATCTGACCCACGATGCCGTCGGCCAGAATCATGCACGGGTTGGTGTACTTGAAGGCCAGGTCAAAGCCCAGTCCCACGAAGTCCACCATTTCCTGGACGGTGCTGGGAGCCAGCACAATCAGATGATAGTCGCCGTGGCCGCCCCCCTTGGTGGCCTGGAAATAATCGGCCTGGCTGGGCTGGATGGTGCCCAGGCCGGGACCTCCGCGCATTACGTTAAGGATGAGCGCCGGCAACGAGGCCGCCGCGATGTACGAGATACCTTCCTGCTTGAGGCTGATACCCGGCGATGACGACGATGTCATCACGGCCTTGCCCGTCGAGGCGCCGCCGTATACCATGTTGATGGCTGCCAATTCCGACTCCGCCTGCAGAACCACCATGCCCGTGGTCTCCCACGGCATCAGTTCCTCCAGCGTTTCCAGTACCTCGGATTGGGGGGTGATGGGATAGCCGAAGTAGCCGTCGCATCCGTAACGGATCGCGGCATGGGCTATCGCCTCGTTACCCTTCATGAGCCTTACTTCTTCTTTCATAATTCCTTTGTGTTTCTCCGGTGAGTTTTCCGTACGGTGGATTAGATTTAGGTTAGATTCTTAGTCCTCGACTTTCACTCTGTAGACTTCGATGCATGCGTCCGGACATACCAGCGCGCATGACGTGCAGCCGGTGCAGCTCTCGGGATTCGCCATGTAGGCGTAATGGTAGCCGCGGTCGTTGACCTCGTTGGGCTGTAGCGACAAAGTCTTGGTCGGGCACGCTACAACGCACAGGTTGCAGCCCTTGCACCGTACTGTGTTCACAGTGATTGCTCCTCGTATTTTTGCCATGGTCTGAAGGTTAGGTTTCCTGAAGCGAGCCATCCCCAGGGGACGATACTCTGACTTCACCTACAAAAGTAGCAAAGTTTTTTGAGAAAAACGAATAAAAATCAATTATTTTTTTCAAAGCATGGTTTCTGACGATAAAACGCCCCTGTTTCAGCGGTGAAACGGGGGCGTTTTATCGGTTGTTTCGTTAACGCGGCGGCCAATGTTAATTTTTGGCCAGCAACTGCGCCAGGGTCTCCATGCCCTTGGTGGCGGGTTCCCGGATCACGGTCAGGTCGGGAATGCCGTGGACATCGGCAGGATTGGGGTCGATGTAGTAAATGGGGATGCCGGGACGCACGCACTGGATCAGTCCGGCGGCCGGATACACTACCAGCGACGTACCTATCACCACGAACACGTCGGCCTGATGCACCAGGCCCACCGCCTGCTCGATGTTGGGCACCGGCTCGTTGAAGAACACGATATGCGGGCGCATCGGGTCGCCGTTCTTGCCGCGTGTGGCCGGAGTGGTCTCCAGATGCTCTATGTCCAGCGGTTCTATATAGTCGGGATGGGTCACCGAGCGCATCTTCATCAGCTCGCCGTGCAGGTGCAGAACCTGACTGGACCCGGCTCGCTCGTGCAGGTCGTCGACGTTCTGGGTGATGATGTACACGTCGTAGTCGCGCTCCAGATCCACCAATGCCTTGTGGGCTGCGTTGGGGAGCGCATGGATCAGTTCCTTGCGCCGCGCGTTGTAGAATTCATGCACCAGCCCGGGGTCGCGCCTGAAGCCCTCGGCCGACGCCACCTGCATCACCGGATAGTTCTCCCACATGCCTCCCGCGTCGCGGAAGGTCTTGATGCCGCTCTCGGCACTGATGCCGGCTCCTGTCGACACCACCAGTATCGGTTTTCCCATCGTTGTAAGTTTTGATATCTATAATTACAGAACTCATTCGGCAGCCGTTTTGTTATTATGAAATAACTAAAAGACATCAAGATGAAAAAAATAGTGATAATGGGCGCGTCATCGGGCATAGGCTACGCATGTGCCGAGGCTTTGGCCAAACGCGGCGTGAAGGTCGGTCTGGCGGCACGCCATACCAAGCCCTTGGAGGAGCTTCAGAGGAAATACCCCGAGCAGGTGCAATATGCACGCATCGACGTCACCAAGCCGACGGCCGGCGGTCAGCTGGAGGCTCTAATCGCGAAATTAGGCGGCATGGACATCTACTTCCATGTTGCCGGCATCGGATATGAGAACACCTCGCTTGATCCGGAGGCGGAAGTAGCCATATTCAACACCAACACTCTGGGCTTTGTGCGGTGCATCTGCACGGCCTATCGTTATTTCCGCAACAACCATATCCGGGGTCATATCGCGGCAATCACATCCGTTGCCGGCACCAACGGTCTTGCACGTCTGTCGGCCTATTCTGCCTCGAAAGCAGCTGGTCAGAAATGGCTGGTTGCGCTGGAACAGCTCAGCAACAATTCCGACGCGGGCATCACGTTCAGCGACATCCGTCCGGGATGGATACGGACCCCGTTACTGGTGCCGGGCAACAAGTATCCGATGACGATGAGCCTGGAGTATGCAGTACCGAGGATTCTCAAAGCGATAGTGCGCAAGCAGCGTGTTGCGGTGATCGACTGGCGCTGGAACATCGTGGTTGGCATGTGGCGTCTCATCCCCAACGCCTTATGGACGCACTTGAACATCCCGGTCTCCGAGCCGGACGTTAGTCTTCAGCAGCGCAAGCCCGATGACTCCGACCCGGAGTCAGCGTGAATATGTACCGCACAATCAAATATTATAATATCATATGGACACGAACAGATTGAGAACGGACAACAAGGTCGAGGTGTTGCTGGAGCATGCCGACGGCCGTAAGGAAAGATATGAGGGAACCGGGTTCCATAACATCGAGCAGGCCATACAGGCAGCCGCGGAAGCGTTGGGCGTCGACGACTACGATACGGATGTATTCCGCGTGACGGACCGTACCACCGGCGTAACCAGCTCCTACCGCATCAACGCCCACGGCCACGTCAAGCTGATCGTATAGCCAACGGAGCGTCACTGGGGTTGCGACAGGGAGATGACATTCCGTGGCAGGAGCACGGTGGCAGCAACGTTGACAGGGGGCTCACGCAGAAACAGAACAGGAACGATCTTTTTGCCACGCACAAACGGCAACATCGAGGCTTTCCGAAGCAACTCCTCGTTCAGCCTGGCAACATCCTCACGTCCGGTCCATTTGCATTCGCCGACCAGCAACGACGAGCCGTCAAGACTCTCAGCAACCACGTCCAGCTCGATCTGTCTAATCGAGTTGTCGGTATCCCGGACGGCCCCCCACCATCTGGCAGCGTTGCCATAGACTTTGCCGTTGATTACGTTGCCCGTGACGGCGTCACGGCACATCTTCTCCCAATGCAGGCTTATATATTGCCCGAATCCCTGCTCCATGGCCATGTCTACGGGTGCCCTTCTGCCAAGCTCGATAAACGAGCGGTTAGGCACCACAAACCGATAGTAAAAGCTTAGGAACGGATCCGCAATCCGGTAAAGACTCTTTTTCGCATTCTTCATATCGGTTCCGAATGGAATCTCCTTGTACAGGAATCCCAGGTCAATGAGTTTGCCGAGCGGACGCGACAGGTCGGTGGCGGGCCGGTTGCAACGTACCGCCAGCTCGGACGGACGGTTGATGCCGGAGCCTATGTACGACATTATGGTCGCCGTCTTCACGATGTCCTTGATATCATCCTCGAACAGCTTTACCGGCTCGTCGAACAATATTCCCGTGGGCGAGAAAACCATATCATGAAGGGCCTCATGAAATGTAGTATACTTTTCCCGAAGTTCCCAATATCGCGGCACGCCTCCCCATACGGCATATTCCCTGACGGATTCCACGGGGTCCAACCCCAATGCCTCGGATATAAAAGGCAGCCTGAGTGGCGCCAGTCTCATCAGAACATCGGCGCGTCCGTAAAGCGGTGCGTTGGCGTCGAGAAATGTGCCGTACATCATGTTGTGCGAGGATCCGCACAGAATCAGATGATAGTTCAGCGAATGATTGTCCAACAGTTTCTGCAGTATCGACGGCAGCTGGGGCGCCTGTTTCACGAGATATGGGAACTCGTCAAGGCACAGCGTGATTATTTCCTCCGTCGGCTGGAGATTAAGGTTGAGCAGCAAGCTTTCCCAGTCGGGATAGACAAGCTTGTTGAATCCAGGGAAACGTTGTGCTATGGTGTTTGCAAGGAGTTCACGCTGATGCTCGCTTTCGCTTTTATCGGCAAGGAAATATATGTCCTTACTGCCGATTGCCTTCTTGATAAGGGTGGATTTACCCAGACGTCTGCGGCCATAGATTACCACAAGTTCAGGACGGTCGGAGGCTATGGCATTCTTCAGCCGGTGAAGCTCTTCTTTTCGGTCTACGAATTGCATGGTTTAACAATTTGAGATTATGTTCTGCAAACATAATGTTTTTAGAACATAATTCCAAATTTTTATAGATGATTTTATAGATAAAAAGTTGAAAAAAGGAAGATATCCCTTACAACAAACATTATGTTCGTTGAACATAATGTTCCTGCAACATAATAATCATCCGGTATAGGTTGACGCGCAGAGGGCGCGGAAATCGCAGAGACTTCCGCAGAGAGTCAGGTTGGCCTGTAGGCCAAGAGCCATCCGAACAGGTCTTTACGCATTGGGCATTGAATTATGCATTATGCATTCTTCATTCTTCATTCAGGAAGCCCTGCGTACGCAGGAAGGCAAGGAGCTTGGCGGATGTCTCCTCGTTCATGGCGCGCGGGTAGCGCACGTCGGTGAAGACCTGTGCCAGTGTCTGCTTGCCGTTTTCAGCCACGAACCTGGCGTTCGGAGCGAAGTCATCCTTCGCCTTGTAGATCTCAACGATATCCGCATCCTTCAGCTCGGGATACGTCTCGCGATACAAGACGCCCTCCACGCCCAGGCGCTCCGTGGCCTCCGGCTGCTCGGCGGGATAGCCCACCGATATGCAGGCCACCGGCACCGTCAGCCTCGGCAGCTTCAGCAGCGCGGCGATCTCCGGAGCATTGCACAGGCATGTGCCTAAGTAACACGTCCCCAGGCCGCACAGCTCCGCCAGCGTCACGAACTGCTGCGTCAGTATCACGGCATCCATCATGGCCGACGTGAACGACAGGAAGTTGTCATAGCCGGGGTCGGCATCCGATACTTCGCACCAGCGAGTGAAGCGATAATAGTCGGCGCAGAACGTCAGCATCACCGGCGCGCCGGCCGCCGCCGGCTGGTTGAAATGCAGCTCCGCCAGACGACGGCTCATTTCCGCATCGCGTGTCTCGATGACGCTGTACAGCTGCATGTTGCCCGTGGTGGGTGCCCGCATGGCGGCCGCAAGTATGCTGTCGATCAGCTCACGCGACGGTGGCTCCGCAGTATATTTCCTCACTGTGGCGCGGTGACTGAAAAATTCCGCCAGCGCATTGGGTAGTCTATCCATATTCTCCTGGTTTTTGCCGCTAAGTTAATGCTATTCATCCTAAAAAGCAAGATTTTTAGTAATTTTGCAGCCGAATTTGACCCAATCAACTGAATTATGTGGATAGCGCTCGCGTTTGTGTCGGCATTCTGCCTGGGATTCTATGACATATTCAAGAAACTGTCGGTGCGTGACAACAACGTGCCGCTGGTGCTGATGCTCAACACCCTGTTCGGCACACTGCTGATGTCGCCGGTGTTCGTCGCCGCCTTTACCACCGGCCAGTGGGGCCTGGCGGGCGGTCTGCAGGGACACCTGCACGTCCTGCTCAAGGCCGTCATAGTGCTGTCGTCATGGATGTTGGGCTACTTCGCCATCAAGCATCTGCCCCTGACCATCCAGGGACCCATCAACGCCTCGCGGCCGGTGATGGTGCTGTTGGGCGCCATCCTGATCTACGGCGAGCACCTGAACTGGCCGCAGTGGGCCGGTATGGTGCTGGGGTTCGCGTCACTGTTCTTCATCTCGCGCATCGGCAGTCGCGAGGGCTTCAGCTTCCGCCACTCGGCGTGGCTGTGGATGTCCATCGGCGCCACCGCTTTAGGGGCAGTCAGCGCACTGTACGACAAGTTCCTGATGCGCCATTACGTCGCCACCGACGTGCAGGCATGGTACTCGCTCTATCAGTTCATACTGATGTCTGCGATCGTGGCGGTGCTGCGGCGTTTCGCTCCCGCGCATGCCGGCGGCCGGTTCCGCTGGCGCTGGGCCATCCCCTCCATCTCGCTGTTCCTGACCGCGGCGGACCTGGCCTATTTCTACTGTCTGTCGCTGCCAGGCGCTATGATCTCGGTGGTGTCGATGATTCGCCGAGGCAGCGTCATCATTTCCTTCCTGTACGGCATCGTGATCCTGCACGAGAAGAACATCCGCCGCAAGGCCATCGATTTAGCGGTCCTGCTGGTCAGCCTGGGTCTGCTGGTCCTGGGCTCCTGTCTGGCATGATTCCAGGAATCCGGCAAATGCCTCCATCGAGGGGAATATCATGTCGGCGTGTTCCTTCTCGAACTCCTGCCGCGGTATGGGGCCAGTGGTGACGGCGCATACGAAGCATCCGGCACCTTTGCCTGCAAACGCTTTATACTCCAAGGATACGACCCAAAATCAACTTTTATTAATTAACGCTCGTATTTGTAACTCAGCCATGTAATTTGCTTTAACACACTGATTATCTGTGTAGGGGTGCACCCCGGTGCACCAGTAGTGCAGAAAAATGGCACTTCATGAAAGTGGACGCACCGGAATGCATTCCTACTATTGACTCACAACTTAACTATTCAGACAGCCGCTGGTTATTCCTATTTATAACCAAAGCATTCCCCTGTGGAGGGATAATATTGATATCTGGGATAGCCGGCATCCGCAGCAGCCTTTTTTGCAGCGTCCGCAGATGAAAAATTACCGATGTAATGTCCTCCCTGGCCCTTTTGCTGATAATGCTGCACGGCCTGTTGTCCGTAGGACCCATTCCAATTATCATAGGCTTTTTGAGTCGATGAGCTGGCAAGAGCCATCACCATGAAGACACAAAGCCCTACCACAGAGATGAGCGTCGTTATGTTCTTGTTTTTATTATCCATTGTATTTGAAATGAGATTGAGATTATTAAGTAAATCGCGAGGTCGACAAAATCAAAAGTTCCTGATAAGACATGAAAGGCCTGGGCGAGTTCCATAAACGGAGGTATGAGAAGCCCGCAGATGCGAATGAAACGTCGTTGTTGACCCGATACAAAAAGCATTATTGCCAATGCCCAGAGTGCATCTGATAGATTATTGAGGATGAACCGGCTTACGATAGACGACCCGTCCAGAGCTATAATTCTATTCTGCTTGAATCCAAACGGCTTAAGAAACATCACATCGCTTCTAAACAGGATGTAATTCAATGCCCCGGCAATAATGCAAAACAGTGAATATAGGCAACACGTTGTATTCATGCCCGCCTTCGCGTTCAATCTGTATGAGATTGTATAGTCTGATGTGCTCAACAGTATTATTTGTTTTTGACCTTCACGACAATACGATATCTGACACCGTTGTCAAGACCCTCAAAATCGACATCGCAGGATGTCTGTCCTGCCTTAATAAACAAGGGTTTTGATTCAACCGTTCTGCCCTGAAACATCAATATCACCTCTCCCCAGACATTATAGTCGACCGACTCGTCGATCAGCACGGTCACTCTATAACTATTATACAGTATCGGCTCAGTCAGGCTGGTATAGGTCAGAGTACGGCCATCGGCAAGTTTGATTGCAGCGGCATCGGCACATAACGCCAACATCACCGCCATGAATAATGACAATAATTTTCTCATGATGTTGCAACTTTGAATCTGAAGTCGTATCTACTTATTTACGAAACCAAATAAGTCGATACACTTCTTTACTGTTCTATTTCTGAACGCTACCGGTTCCATGACATGTCATACATGTCATCTTTACTGCTCCGGTACCATCGCAATACGCGCATATCTCATCTACATATAATTTACCGGTACCGTCACAGTTGCGACATTTCTGCTTGTCGCCATACTTATCGATTTGGAAGCCCTCTCCATAGCACACCTCACAGTTGCGGAAGTGCTGTACCCGACCTCTGTTGCAATAGGGGCAACCCTTTGTAATTGATGGTTCATAGCCTGTGCCGTCACAATGCTTACATACATATGTCTCGCTATTGTTGGTTATGGTCGCCGAAGGAGAGCCGGGATTCTTCTCAGAGATTCGCTCTGCGAAGGCCGTGCCCAAAATTCCGGCAACAGCCACCATGAAGATGATTAATCTGTTCATGCTTCAAATGATTATCAGGAGGCCATGCAGTCCATAAGGCCAGATTAGATATAGAAGACGTGGACTGCCTTACATTGTCTCCAAATGATGGTCCTGAGAAAACCTGTGTGCGAGATGTGAAACAGCAGCCCACGTGAAACGTGGGAACCGTTCTGTTATCTCCTGCACACGTTGAAAATTTCTCAGGTTTTCATTTGCAAGATAAGCAAAACGCCTCCTTAATAGTATGTATTGTCATTCCGGTTTGACGGCGCAAATATAATGAATATTCTTCAATCATGCAATTCTTTATTCCCATATGTCAGGGCTGCTGCATGAATTTTATAAAATTCAGGTTAGATCCGGCGGTTAGAATATGAAAACATGCTTCATTGCTTGTCTATTACATTGTGAAAGGCTTAATCAGCATATGCATATAGAAAAATATGATACACAAGTACTCCATGAAGCTTTTGAGAAGCAGTCTGATAAGCTGAGTCTGAAACGGAGACGTAAGAAATGTATGCGTAGTCTTGAATATCTTGCCCAGCTTATGAACAAAACGCCAGCCCTGTCCATATGTGCCGTTTGTGCTGTAGTATTGAATTTATAAATGAGATTGTCTTATGTTGCCTTATGAGGTTATCTTATGTGGAAAAGTTTATATGGAGCAAAGTATAGCGCAGATGTTTTATTTCAGCTCCCAAGGTCTATGAAAAAACCAGCAAGTCAATCACCACTGGCATGTGGAGTCAACCCGCTCCGGTTTTCCCCCGAGATTCTAAGACAAATTCAGGAACCCTAAGGAACCTGGCATCTGCCGCCATTTGGGGCTTGACTGGCGCTCAATCCTATTCTTATTGGTCCTGGGTTCCTGTCTGGCATGATTCCAGGAATTCGGCAAATGCCTCCATCGAGGGGAATATCATGTCGGCGTGTTCCTTCTCGAACTCCTGCCGCGGTATGGGGCCGGTGGTGACGGCGCATACGAAGCATCCGGCACCCTTGCCTGCACGCACGCCGAGCGGCGCGTTCTCCACCACGATGCAGTCCTGCGGACGCTCCCCGATCAATTCCGCCCCTTTCAGGTATGGCTCGGGATCCGGCTTGCCGTGTGTCACGTCTTGGGCTGTCACCCGCCTTCCGTCGGGGAACACTCCTGGGTAGTCGTGTTCCAGCTTGTCGAGCAGGCTGGCCTGGCCTGAGCCGGTCACGAGCACCCGTTTCAGTCCAAGGGCCTGGAGCCCGGCGAGCATCCTTGAAGCCCCAGGCATGACAGGCGCGGGGCCGAGAGCCTTGAAGTTGGCGCTCTTGACGGCATACATGCGCGCGGCCTCCTCGTCGCTGACGCCGTGGCCGAACGCACGCTGCATCAGCAGGTTGATGGTGGCCTTGCCAGTCATTCCCTCGTATAGGTAGAACTCGTCGCGTGGCACGTCGACGCCCACGACGTCCATCATCTTCTTCCACGACAGCGTATGCCCCGGCATGGAGTCATACAGCACCCCGTCCATATCGATCAGCGCCCCCCTGAACCTCCTCATCTCTTCATTTCCTTTCATACCACAAAATTACAGATATCTTTCTTTACAGAGAAAAAAATTGGCAAATTCTTTTCTCTGTAAAGAAAAATATTTGTATATAGCTGATATTATGCCAGATACTGGTTTTATTTTGACAATTCCTAATTTTTCAGCATTTCTCATCCATGATTCTACGGTGGATAGTCGTTACCAGGTGAAGCGGAAGCCGAGAGGAAGGGCGAAATTCCAGGGTTCCTCCGTCCAGTAGTTGGGAACGCGGGTGCGGACCTTCGGCATGTACTGCAGAGTCGGCTCCAGGAAGATCGAGACATTGTTGCTCAACCTCAGCGAGATACCGTAGCTGGCAGATATCGACCACATGACCTTGGCATCCAGGCTACCCGAAGGCAACCTATCGTAATAACTCTGTCCCGGCCCTATGACTCCCTGACTGTAAACCGGGAAATTGACCGTAGCCCCCACACTGCCGTACAACGACATCCTGCCATGCGTAAAGGTATTGATATTCAGCTTCAGCGGTATCCCGATGTAATGCCAATGGCAGTGGCTCCGGACATCATCATATTCATATCGCGAATGCAGATACGAATATCGTACGCCGCTTTCCAGCGAGAAAATACGGTTGAATCTATAGGCCGCGGTGACAGCGACGGTCACCGGCATATAATTCTGATGCGAGACGTCACTGTAATCCTTGACAGGAGCATTTGGGGACTTCCGCATTCCCGGATCGCCAGGATTATCAGGACTATCGGGATCTATCTTATCCCCTGGATCAGGTTCCGCTCCGGGACCAGTTATACCGGCGGCAGCATCCTGAGCAACAGCGCCAACCCAGCTGGTGCCGATTACAAAATCCGACCCAACACCCAACGACCATCCGGAAGCCGTCTCCCCCTTGTAATCCAAGTCCAGTGCCGCCAGCGATGCGGAATTGTCCTGTTCGCTGTTCAGGATGGAATCCGCGGCAATCATGCCGTTGTCGGTGACATAATCATAATCGGTGACATAATCATAAGTCTTCTCAAGCACAACTACCGGTCTGTCATCCGATTCCACAGCCGCGGAATCAGGTACGGCCGGCTCGTTACAGGCCAGTTTCACGGTGTCGGCCGGGAGAGCCGCGATAAAGGCCGGAGACGACTGCGAGGATCCGGCAGGACTGACAGAGTCGACGGGAACATTGTCAGACAATAAAGGCAGCGGCTCCTGTCGCACGGCCTCGGGAACCTTATCGGTCCGGGCCCTGAAGTTTTCCTCCGAGTCTGGGTTGTGGAAAAACATCGTCGCCACGCCGACACCCAACAGCAACAGAAGCACCAGCACACCGGCACCCTTGTATTCTCTGATGAGACGACGCATCATTATCTTGGCATGGAACAGCTGCGACGCCGATGTGGACGGAGCGATTCCCAGGATCTTCGCGATCTCCTTATGCGACATGTTTTCCAGCACCGACAGGCGGAACACCTTCTGGTAACCGACAGGCAGCTTACGGATCAGTTTCTCCAGCATGTCTATGTCCATCAGGTCCTCCAGTTCCTGCGTCTCCTCCACCTCGGGTATCTCATGCAGGATCACTGCGATGTCCTGCTCGCGCAGGAACTGCAGCGCCAGATTCCTCATAATCGACGCCAGCCAGTACTCCACCAGCCCCGCGTCGCGAAGGTCGCGCATCCTGGTATAGGCCACGATGAAACCGTCATGTAGAATGTCCTGGGCGTCATCCATATTGGGGACATACCGTCTGATCACACCCATCATCCTGGGCGCGAAACGCGTGTAGAACAGATTCAGCGCCTCTTTGTCACCGGTGAGGCACATCTCTACAAGATCGGAATTCCCTATTTCAAGCATATCCTCCAAGTCTGTGTTCAATAATACGGGCTCCCGCAGGGGCATCGGGAGCCGTTACCAAACGTCCTATATCTGTAGGATGTGATTTATCCCCGAATATTGCATGAGCACCGCATAATTTTTCTTATAACCTGACTATGGCGGGAATTTGGAAGATTTTTTGTAATTTTGCGGACGGAGGGACTGACGCATTGGATTCGCCCTCGCCGCGGCACACAACATTAGCGTGCGCCGTGTTGTTATAACATAAATGGATAAACTGGAGCCGACGGCTCCGCAGACGATAGAAAATTATGGACAAGTTAAGTTACGCCTGGGGTCTCGCAATGGGACAACAGTTGAAGGGCATGGGAGTCAAGGATCTCGATGCCGACGCATTCATGGATGCAGTCAAGGTGGTTTACGGCGGCGGCGAACCTGCCATCACGATCGAGGAGGCCCAGAAGCTCATCAACGAGTTCCTGCAGGAACTTCAGACCAAGGCCGAGGCGGCAGCCCGTGCCGAGGGCGAGAACTTCATGGCCGAGAACGGCAAGAAGCAGAACGTACAGACCACACCCAGCGGCCTGCAGTACGTCGTGGAGAAGGAAGGCACAGGGGCGCAGCCCACGGCCGAGGACGAGGTGACCGTACACTACACCGGCAAGCTACTGAACGGCCAGGTGTTCGACAGCAGCGTCAACCGCGGCGAGCCGGCCACATTCCCCCTGAACCGTGTGATTCCCGGATGGACCGAGGGCGTACAGCTGATGAAGGAAGGAGCCAAGTACACTTTCTTCATTCCCAGCGACCTGGCCTACGGCGCACAGGGTGTACCCGGAGCAATACCGCCCCATTCCACGCTGATCTTCGAAGTGGAACTCATCAAGGTTAACAAGAAATAAGCGATGAAAAAGATTCAGATTCTGGCCATGGCGCTTCTGGTGGCCGCAGGCATGTCGTCCTGCTCCAACAACAAGAAGGCCGAGGCCGCAGCCGAGACCGCCGAACCCCAGGCCGAGTATGTGGCACCCGCTCCTGACTACAGCGAGCTGGCAACGGCATTCAGGGACTCCTCCAAGAAGTCCGATGTCGCCACCGACACCACCTACGCCGTGACTCCCTCCGGCCTGAAGTACATGATCCTGACCGAAGGCAAAGGCAAGCAACCCACCGCCGAGAGTAGCGTGACCGTACACTACACCGGCGAGCTGCTGAACGGCGAGGTGTTCGACAGCAGCGTGAGCCGCGGCGAACCCGCCACATTCCCGCTGAACCGCGTGATTCCCGGATGGACCGAGGGTCTGCAACTGATGAAGGAGGGTGGCAAAGCCGTGTTCTACATCCCCTCGAACCTGGCCTACGGCCCCGCCGGCGCGCCTCCGATGATCGGTCCCGACGAAGACTTGATCTTCACTGTCGAACTTATATCGGTCGACAACTGATGAAACGTTACGTAACAATCACGGGGGCCGCTATACTGGCGGCCCTCGCACTATCCATCCTGCCGGCCTGCAAGGGCCGCACCATGGAGAATATGAAACCCACCGGCGACACCATCGAGGTGGACCCCACAGTCACCTACTCCGACTCGGAGACAATCGTGGTGACCGAGATGGGCGATTCTCAGGACACAATCGCCGCCGATCCTCTAACCTTATGAAAAACGTACGCGCAAAGAAGTCTTTGGGACAGCATTTCCTGAATGACGAGCACATAGCCCAGCGGATTGCCGGGACCATCTCGGCGACCCACCTCCCCGCCGACGCAAAGCAGTGGGGGGAAATTCCCATGCTGGAGATCGGACCAGGCATGGGCATGCTGACCAAGTACCTGATTCAGACCGGACGCGACCTGGTGGCCGTGGAGCTCGACTCCGAAAGCGTCAGCTTCCTGGCAAAAATGTATCCGGGACTGAAGGTGATGGAAGCTGACTTCCTGCGCATGGACCTGGCCGAGCTGTTTCCGGAACAGGAGTTCGCCGTAATCGGCAACTACCCCTACAACATCTCCAGCCAGATTTTCTTCAAGATCCTGGAGAACCGCGACCGCGTACCGGTAGCTGCGGGCATGCTGCAGAAAGAGGTGGCGGAACGCATATGCGCCGGTCCCGGCGGCCGCGAGCGCGGCATCCTGTCGGTGCTGCTCCAGGCCTGGTACGACTGCGAATACCTGTTCACCGTCGAGCCCCACGTCTTCACGCCGCCACCCAAGGTGCGCAGCGGCGTGCTGCGTCTGACGCGAAACGAACGAACCGACCTGGGATGCGATCCAGAGGCCTTCAAGGCTACGGTCAAGCAGGCTTTCAGCCAGCGACGCAAGACCCTACGCAACTCGCTGGCCCCGATGCTGGCCAACGTCCCCAAGGAACGTATCGAACCAATCGCCGGACTCCTGGCAGAACGGCCCGAACGCCTGTCTGTAGAGCAGTTCATCCTCCTGACCAATACCTTAAGGCAATAACCCCGCAAGCCCGCGAAAATACCGAACTGCCAATTTGCAGCAGTCCGGTATTTTTTGTAACTTTGCTCCCGAACCATAATTCAGATACATCCAACATTAAACAGTAGAGTATGTCACGCAATATATTGATCACCGGCGGAGCCGGTTTCATCGGCAGCCACGTGGTGCGCCTGTTCGTCAACAAATACCCGGACTACCATATCGTCAACCTGGATCTGCTGACCTACGCCGGCAACCTGGAGAACCTTAAGGACATCGAGGACAGGCCGAACTACACCTTCGTCCGCGCCGACGTCGCCGACCTTGACGCCATGCGCCGAGTAATCCGGGAGCATAAGATCGACGGCATCATCCATCTGGCGGCCGAGAGCCACGTGGACCGATCCATCAAGGACCCCTTCACCTTCGCCCGCACCAACGTGATGGGAACGCTGTCCCTGCTGCAGGCCGCCAGGGAATACTGGGAGTCACTGCCCGGGCGCTACGAGGGCAAGCTGTTCTACCACATCAGCACCGACGAGGTCTACGGCGCCCTGGAGCTGACACATCCCGAGGGCGTGCCCGCGCCATTCACCACCAAGGCGTCGAGCAATGACGAAATGGCCTTCGGAACAGAGTTCTTCCTGGAGACCACCAAGTACAACCCCCACTCCCCCTACTCGGCCTCCAAGGCCAGCTCCGACCACTTCGTCCGCGCCTACCACGACACCTACGGCATGCCGACATTAGTGACCAACTGCAGCAACAACTACGGACCCTACCAGTTCCCCGAGAAGCTGATACCACTGTTCATCAACAACATCCGCCACAAGAAGCCGCTGCCCGTCTACGGAAAGGGCGAGAACGTGCGCGACTGGCTGTTCGTCGAGGACCACGCCCGCGCCATCGACCTGATCTTCCATCAGGGCAACGTGGCCGAGACCTACAACATCGGTGGCTTCAACGAGTGGAAGAACATAGACCTGATCAAGGTCATCATCAAGACGGTGGACCGCCTGTTAGGCAATCCGGAGGGCGAGTCTGAGTCACTGATCACCTACGTGACGGACCGTCCGGGCCACGACATGCGCTACGCCATCGACTCCCGCAAGCTGCAGCGCGAGCTGGGCTGGGAACCCTCGCTCCAGTTCGAGGAGGGAATCGAGAAGACCGTCCGCTGGTACCTGGACCATCAGGAGTGGATGGACCGCATCACCAGCGGCGACTACGAGCGATACTACGACGAGATGTACAAAGGACGTTGATACATAATGCAGGCGGCTCGACACGGTCGGACCGCCTGCAGTCATCATGCTTATAAAAAGAAAAAGGCCTGCTCACGCAGACCAAGTTTCTTTCAATTAAAACAACAATAACAACTTTTTCAGAACGTTTGTAGCAGTATATCTTCGTAACCACTCAGTGGTTTGTCTTTCAGTCTCGTTCGGTTCGTTGAACCTTACGATATTTAAACACACTTACGTTTTAAATGGTTCACGGCCTGGACAAAAAATTTTCAAAAAAATTATCCATTACTGCAAATTCCATCGTTACAATCTCATTCTGAATGATTTAAAACCTAACAACTAATTAACCAAACTCTTTCACCTAATGAAAGAACTCATAAACAGATACGTCTGGATCGTAGATACACTCAACCGCTACGGACATTTGAGCCGCGAGGAGCTGAACGAGCTGTGGATGAAACGGACTGAGAGCGACGGGAACCCGATGCCTCCGCGGACTTTCTACCACTACCGCCGGGCCATCGAGGAGAATTTCCATATCGACATCCTGTGCGACAAGGAGGGCCGCTACTACATCGACCACGGCGAGAAGGGAGCCAATCCGCGCATGACCAACTGGCTGCTTGAATCCTATTCGGTCAACAGCGCCATCAAGGATTCCTCCATCCCGTCGGATCGGGTGTCGGTTGAGGAGGTTCCCTCGGCGCGCGAGTTCCTGCCGACGGTCCTGGCCGCAATCGGGCAGCGGCACAAACTGAGCTTCACCTACGCCGGCTTCAGCAAGTCGCGGCCTGAGACCGACATCCGCTTCCTGCCTTGCTTCGTAAAGCGGTACAAGCAGCGCTGGTACATGATCGGAATCCGCGAGAAGAGCGGAGACGTGCGCACATACGCCCTGGACCGCGTCAAGGCTATGCAGGCAATCAACGAGGAGTCCGAGATGCCGGACCTTAGCCCATCCACATTCTTCGAGAACCTGATCGGAATCACGTCCTCCAAGGCCGACGTGCGCAACGTCAAGATAATGACCACGCCGACCCAGGCCAAATACTTCCGCGCACTCCCCTTCCACCACACCCAGCAGGAGACTCTGCACGACGACTATTCCATCTTCTCCTACCGGCTGAAGCTGAACTACGAGCTGGTGCATGAGCTGTTGTCGTTCGGCGACTCGCTCAAGGTCCTGGCCCCGAAGGAGCTTCAGGTCATGATCACACAGCAGCTGCGGCAGACCCTGGCACTTTACGACAACACCGAGGCAATCCCCGGAAAGCCGTCAGGCGATGTACAGGACTGACCGGAGCCGGATTCGTTAAATTCCACCAACAGTCACCGTGACTGACAAAAACGAGAAATCCGACGTTATATATAAAAAATGAGGGTCACCGGCACTACGGAACGTCAGCACCGGGAGGGATATGGCTCTCGAAAAACAGATACCCATGGCAGAATCGAATTTCATAGACTACGTCAAGATACTGTGCCGCTCCGGCAAGGGCGGGGCAGGCAGCAGACATTACCACCGCGCCAAATACATACCCAAGGGGGGACCCGACGGGGGTGACGGAGGCCGCGGCGGCCACATCATCCTGCGGGGCAACCGCCACATGTGGACATTGCTGCCGTTACGTTACCGCCGGCACATCTTCGCCACCGACGGCCAGCGCGGCGGCGAGAACCGCTCGCACGGCAGCGACGGCCAGGACCAGATCATCGAGGTGCCGGTCGGCACAGCCGTGTTCGACGCCGACAGCGGCGACTTCCTGTGCGAGATCACCGAGGACGGCCAGGAAATCAACCTGCTGCGCGGCGGCAAGGGTGGAATGGGCAACGTACATTTCGCCACAGCCACCAACCGCACGCCTCGATACGCCCAGCCCGGCCAGTCCGGCATCGAGAAGGCCGTAGTGCTGGAACTGAAGCTCCTGGGCGACGTGGGTCTTGTGGGATTCCCCAACGCCGGCAAATCCACCCTGCTGTCGGCACTGTCATCGGCCAAGCCGAAAATCGCCGACTATCCTTTCACCACCATGGAGCCGCAGTTAGGCATAGTCCCATACCGCGACAGCCAGTCGTTCGTCATGGCCGACATCCCGGGAATCATCGAGGGGGCGGCCGAGGGCAAAGGTCTGGGACTGCGTTTCCTGCGCCACATCGAGCGCAACGCCGTGCTGCTGTTCATGGTCCCCGCCGACGCCGACGACATCAAGAAGGAGTATGAGGTGCTGCTGCATGAGCTGCGCGAGTTCAACCCCGACCTGGAAATCAAGAACCGCGTGCTGGCCATATCCAAGTCCGACATGCTGGACGATGAACTGCGCCAGGAAATCGAAAGCACCTTGCCGCAGGATGTGCCGCACCTGTTCATCTCAGCCGCCACCGGCGCCGGTCTGACCCAGCTCAAGGACCTGCTGTGGCGCGAGATCAACTCCGAGGACAACCAGGCTCGCTTCACCGTCACACACCGGCCACTGGACGTGCGGCACCGCGTGGCCGAGGAGGACAACTTTGTATTCGAACAAACCGACGAACCACAGGACGACGACCTCGACATGTCCGACCAGGATTGGGAGGATGAGTTCTGGGACGAGGAATCATCCGTAAACGACCAATGAATAGAATAAACCTGCACGAAATCCTCAGGAACCGTATAACGGGATGGAAAGGCAAGGCCATCCCAGGATTTCTGATCACCGGTCTGGAGAAACTGGTCCATCAGGATGAGCTGAACGCGGTGCTGGAAGCGACCGAACCTTCGACGGGCTCGGAGTTCTGCCGACGTGTGTATGAATTCTTCGACCTGACACTGGAGGTGAATGGCCTGGAGAACATTCCGGAGGATGGGCGGTTCATCTTCGCCTCCAACCATCCGTTGGGCGGACTGGACGGCCTGGGCCTGATCAAGGTGATGGGCGATAAATACGGTGACGACAACATCGCCTTCCTGGTCAACGACATGCTGATGAACGTGGAGCCGCTGCGGACGGTGTTCCTGCCCATCAACAAGTACGGCGGCCAGGGGCGCGCGGCGGCGCAGAAGATCCGCGAGGCCTACGCCGGCCCGAAGCAGATCCTGATCTTCCCCGCCGGCCTGGTGTCGCGCCTGCAGCCCGACGGCACCATCCAGGACCTGGTGTGGCACAAGTCGTTCGTGGACCGCGCCATCGAGCATCAGCGTGACATCATACCCATCCGTTTTGAGGGGCTGAACCGACGCAGCTTCTACCGCACGGCCAAGGTACGCAAGAACATCGGCCTGAAAGTCAACGTGGAGCAGGCGCTGCTGCCCGCCGAGCTGTGCGCCGCGCGCGGCAAGACGTTCCGAATCCACATCGGCAAGCCCATCTCCTGGCAGGCCCTGCGCGACTCCGGCGAGCCCCATGCCCTGATCGCCTCCAAAATCCGCCGCAAGGTCCACCAGGACATGTAATTATCCCATAAATTTCACCGCTGCGCCCATTGAATTTGGCAATTTGACGTTTTGTGTGTAACTTTGCACGTTAAAATCATTAATGATTACTATCAAGTAAAACAACCCAATGGATAAAAACACGACGAACGCGCTGCTGCTGATGCTGCTGGTGTTCTTCCTGTTCATGTGGCTGTCGCCCAAGCCGGACGCGCCGCAGCAGCAACAGGCGGAGGCACCGGAGACCGAGACACAGACAGCCGTCAACCTGAACGTCGATTCCCTGACAGGCAGCGACCGCGAATGGCTTGTCAAGAACATCGTGGAGCATGGCACCCGCGTACCGGGCGATGTTCCCGCCTACCGTCTGAACCAGAACGGAGTGAACCTGACGCTGACCGGCAATGACATCAGCGGCTACGTCACCGTGGAGGGCCGCGACATCGAGTGGGCCGCAATCGCCAACGCCGACACCACCAAGATGACCGTGGCCGAGCAGAACAAGGCCATCCTGGCCGTCCGTAACCTGACCCAGGACCTGGGCCGTTACGGTTCCTTCGCACGTTTTCTGGCCGGAACACCGCAGACAATCAAGATGGAGAACGACGCCCTGAAGCTGGAATTCAACACGCATTCCGGCACCATCACACGCGCCGAACTCAAGAAATACGACACAGAATACAACAGCGACGAGACGGTCAAGACCAAGCACAAGGTGGTGCTGTTCGAGGGCGACAAGAACAGCTTCAACTTCGAGCTGCCGCTACCCAACGCCGTAGCGACCTCCGAGTTGTACTTCACCCCGCGCCAACTCAATGACTCCACCCTGCTGATGGCACTTGACTTCGGACCCGATGCATACTGGGGAATCAAATATACCCTCCCCAAGGGCGAGAACTACGTGGTGAAGATGGATATCGTCCAGCACAATATGGCCGACAAGATCCAAAGCAACAACCGCACCATGCTGTTCACCTGGAACCAGGACATGCACCGTCAGGAGAAAGGCCGCATGTACGAAGAGCGCAACTCCGCCCTATACTACAAATACGCCGGCGGTTCCGTGGAGAACCTGAAGGAAGGCAAGGACGACACCGAGGAGCGCAAGGCCAAGATCAAGTGGATTGGATTCAAGAACCAGTTCTTCTCCACCGTCATGATCTACGACAAAGGCAACTTCAACATGGCCGACTTCAAGTCCTCCGTGCTGACCGGGTCGGACTACCTGAAGAACATGCAGGCCGAGGCCAAGATCACCGATTACGACTGGAGCAAGCCCACGCCCGTGTCGCTCTCGCTGTTCATGGGTCCGAACCTGTATCCTCTTCTCTCCAGCCTGGACCACAAGGTCGACACCGACGAAAAGCTGAAGCTGACACGCATGATCCCGCTGGGATGGAACATCTTCCGCTGGATCAACACCGGTGTCATAATCCCCTGCTTCAACGTGATGAGCAAGTTCATCAGCAACTACGGAATCATCATCCTGTTGCTGACCATCTTCATCAAGCTGATACTGTTCCCGCTGACCTACAAGTCGTACCGTTCGCAGGCCGTGATGCGCGTGCTGGCGCCCGACATCAAGGCCATCAACGACAAGTGGCCCGGCACGGAGAACGCCATGCTGCGCCAGCAGAAGACAATGGACCTATACCGCAAGGCCGGTGCAAGCCCCATGTCGGGTTGCCTCCCGCTGCTGCTCCAGATGCCCGTCCTGTTCGCCATGTTCTCCTTCTTCCCCAGCTGCATCGAACTGCGCGGACAGTCGTTCCTATGGGCACACGACCTCTCCGCTCCCGACGCCATCGTATCATGGAGCGGCAACATCCCCATCATCACCAAGTATTTCGGCAACCACATCTCGCTGTTCTGCCTGCTGATGACCGGCACCAACATTCTGTACACCTACCTGAACAGCCAGACACAGGCCAATACAATGCCCGGCATGAAGGTCATGATGTACCTGATGCCGCTGATGTTCCTGGTATTCTTCAACAACTACTCGGCCGCACTGAGCTACTACCTGTTCATCTCGCTGCTGATCACCATCATCCAGACCTACTCGTTCCGCTTCGTCATCAAGGAGGAGACCGTACGCAAGGCCATGGCCAAGAACGCGTCGAAACCGCGCAAGAAGTCCAAATGGCAGGCACGTCTGGAGGAAATGCAGCGTCAGCAGCAGCAGATGCTGCGTGAACAGCAGAAGCAGCAGCGCCGCCGCTAAGCCCCCGGGCTGACAGTCATGAAAGCCCTGAGGAATATCCGCCTTTCGCTGGCCGCCATCTTTCTGGCCGCGTCATTAGGCGCCCTCTTTCTGGGCGCCCGCCCGTATACGCTGGGCCGCATGGCGGAGAAATCACAGATAATCCTCTCGGGTGTATCCATATCGGCAGGAACCACCCTGGTGTGGCTCCTGCTGACTTTTGTTCTGGGCCGTGTGTATTGCTCCACGGTCTGTCCGGTGGGAACCCTCTCCGACATCTGGATGAAGGGCCGCGGGTTCTTCCCGAGGCTGCGCAACCGTCGCTTCCGTTACCGTCACCGCTCGCGCTGGTCCGTACATATCCTGTGGGTCTACATCCTGTGCCTGCTGATCGGGGTGGTGGGCATGCCCTTCCTGATCGAGCCGTGGAACATGATGCGCAACGTGGCCGCCACCGTCAATCCCGATGCCGTGCAGCCCACCTGGACTGCCATCGGCTTCTCCGTGCTGACCGGCATCATCGGCGGCATCGCCGCCATGATCCTGGTGGCCGTCCTCTCCATCCTGGACGGCCGACGCTTCTGCACCGACTTCTGCCCGCTGGGAACGGCGTTGGGACTGCTGTCAACCTACAGCCTCTACCATCTGGAGATCGACCGTGACAAATGCACATCGTGCGGCATATGCGAGGAGATATGCCGGTCGCAGTGCGTCAAGTCCGTGAGCCGTTACATCGACGACACACGCTGCGTTCGCTGCTTCGACTGCATCAACAGGTGTCCCGCCGAGGCAATACGGTTCCAGATGAACCGTAACCGCCCGGCGACTCCGCTGATGATACGCACCAAGAAACGCTCCGGAACATGAACGCCGCGCTTTTAACCACCATTAAAGAGAATCAACATGAAGGAATATCTGGACCTGCTCAGACATATACTTGACAACGGCGTGAAGAAGGAGGACCGTACCGGAACGGGAACCATCTCCACGTTCGGCTACCAGATGCGGTTCGACCTGTCGGAGGGCTTTCCGCTTGTCACCACCAAGAAGATCCACCTTAAGAGCGTGATCCACGAGCTGCTGTGGTTCCTGCGCGGCGACACCAACGTGCGCTACCTGCAGGAGAACGGCGTGCGCATCTGGAACGAATGGGCCGACCCCGACGGCGACCTGGGACATATCTACGGCTACCAGTGGCGGTCGTGGCCCGACTACGACGGCGGCCACATCGACCAGATCCGCCAGGCCCTGGACCAGATCCGCAACAACCCCGACTCGCGCCGCATCATCGTCTCGGCATGGAACGTGGCCGACCTGGACAACATGAACCTGCCGCCGTGCCATGCCCTGTTCCAGTTCTACGTGAGTCGTGGACGTCTCAGCTGCCAGCTGTACCAGCGCAGCGGCGACTCGTTTCTGGGCGTGCCGTTCAACATAGCCAGCTACGCCCTGCTCACCATGATGATGGCGCAGTGCGCCGGACTGCAGCCCGGGGAGTTCATCCACACTCTGGGCGACGCACACATATACCTGAACCATCTGGACCAGATCCACAAGCAACTGGGACGCGAGCCCCGCGCCCTGCCCGTCATGACCCTGAATCCCGACGTCAAGGACATCCTGGACTTCCGCTACGAAGACTTCAAATTGTCCGGGTATGACCCCTGGCCGACCATCAAAGGCGCCATTTCTGTATAGAATTGCTCAAATTTGTCGGTCTTGTGCAGATTTTTAGCGAAAAATTTCCGTAATCGAAATATTTTCACTTATTTTGCATTCTGAACCGGAACAAGAACCTGTTGCTTGTTCAGGAATCAATACTAAACAAGAAAATAATAACCAAAAATAGTAAAGAAAATGTCTGATATCGAACAGAAAGTCAAAGACATCATCGTCGAGAAACTGACAGTAGACGAGAATGAGGTAACTCCCACCGCAGAATTCAACAAAGACCTGGGCGCCGACAGCCTTGACACCGTAGAGCTCATCATGGAGTTCGAGAAGGCATTCAACCTGTCCATTCCCGACGCGGACGCCGAGAGCATCAAGACCGTCGGTGACGCCATCAACTATATCGAGGCTCACGCGAAATAATCGGGCAATTTCCGACAAACCAGTCCAATAAATGGAATTAAAGAGAGTAGTAGTGACGGGCCTGGGCACCATCAACCCGCTGGGTAATGATGTTGCCAGCACATGGGAGGCGGCCAAGAACGGCGTCAGCGGTGCGGGACCAATCACACACTTCGACGCATCGAAATTCAAGACGCAGTTCGCGTGCGAGGTCAAGGACTATAACCCTGCCGACCACTTCGACCGTCGCCAGATGCGCCAGATGGACCTCTACACCATGTACGCCATGACCGCGGCCAACGAGGCGATAGCCGACGCCGGTCTGGAGAACGAGGGCGTAGACCGGAACCGCGTGGGCGTGATTTTCGCTGCCGGCATCGGTGGCCTCCACACCTTCGAGGAGGAGGCCGGATACTATGCCGTACATGGCGAGGAGCAGGGTCCTAAATACAATCCCTTCTTCATCCCGAAGATGATTGCCGACATCGCGGCGGGTCAGATATCGATCGCGCATGAGTTCCGCGGCCCCAACTATGCCACGGTAAGCGCCTGCGCGTCGTCCAACAACGCCATGATCGACGCATTCAACGCGATCCGTCTGGGTCTGGCCGACGCTGTCGTCACCGGCGGTGCCGAGGCTGCGATCTACCCGGCCGGCGTGGGAGGCTTCAATTCCATGAAAGCCTTGTCCACCCGCAACGAGGACTACAAGACGGCCTCGCGTCCCTTCAGCGGCTCGCGTGACGGTTTCGTCATCGGCGAGGGTGGCGCCGCCCTGGTGCTCGAGGAACTTGAGCACGCCAAGGCTCGTGGCGCTCACATCTACGCCGAGGTGGCCGGTGCCGGCATGAGTGCCGACGCCTACCACATAACCGCAACCCATCCCGAAGGCCTGGGCGCCAAACTCGTGATGGAGAACGCCCTGAAGGATGCCGGCATGAAGCCCGAAGATATCGACTACATCAACCTCCACGGAACCTCGACACCTGTCGGCGACCGAAGCGAGGCCAAGGCTATCGTCGATGTATTCGGTCCCCATGCCTACGAGATGAACCTGAGCTCCACCAAGTCCATGACCGGACACCTCCTGGGCGCCGCCGGCGCAATCGAGGCCCTGTTCAGCGTAAAGACCATTACCGACGGTGTCATCCCCCCCACCATCAACCATGAGGAAGGCGATGACGATCCCGAGGTGGACCCAAAGCTCAACTTCACTTTCAACAAAGCCGTGGAGAAGGATGTCAGGACCGTTCTGAGCAATACGTTCGGTTTCGGCGGACACAACGCCTGCGTCATCCTCAAGAAGTACGAAGGTTAACAACACCATATCGGAATTTCAAAAGGCGCGTCCAGGGACGCGCCTTTTTGCTTGCTATTTTGCTGATTTTTTTGTAAATTTGCAGTCTGAAAGAGTAATTGAAAATGGCAGATTTCGAAGAATACGACGAGGGTCAGGAAGAGACCCGGAAGAAATACCAAGCGGACAACATCCAGGTTCTTGAGGGTCTGGAGGCAGTGCGCAAACGCCCGTCCATGTACATCGGCGACACGGGCATGCGCGGTCTGCATCATCTGGTCTACGAGGTGGTGGACAACTCCATCGACGAGGCCCTGGCCGGCTTCGCCAACCATATCGACGTGACCATCACCACCCAGAACGGCATCCGTGTCGTGGACAACGGCCGCGGAATCCCCGTGGACATGCACGAGAAGATGCACAAGCCCGCACTGGAGGTGGTACTGACAGTGCTCCACGCAGGCGGCAAGTTCGACAAGGGTTCCTACAAGGTCTCCGGTGGCCTGCACGGCGTGGGCGTAAGCTGCGTCAACGCTCTGTCCGACTATCTCCGCGCCGAGATTCACCGCGACGGCAAGGTCTACATGCAGGAATACTCGCTCGGCAAGCCCACTTCGGAACTCTGCGTCATCGGTGATACCGACCACACCGGCACCACCATCTACTTCCACCCCGACGCAGCCATCTTCTCCGAGACCGTCTACGATTACGAGACGCTGGCCAACCGTCTGCGCGACCTGGCGTTCCTGAACGCCGGAATCTCCCTGACGCTCACCGATGAACGCGTCCTGGACGAGGAGGGAAATCCCAAGAAGGATGTTTTCTACTCCGAAAACGGCCTGCGCGAGTTCGTCGAGTACCTGGACGAGGGCAAGGAGCCGCTGATCGAGGACATCATTGACCTCAAGACAGAGCGTAACGGAGTTCCTGTAGAGGTGGCCATGACCTACAACAACGACTTCAACGAGAACATATACTCATACGTCAACAACATCAACACCATCGAGGGAGGCACGCATCTGACCGGGTTCCGTCGCGGCCTGACCATGACGCTGAAGAAATACGCCGAGGACAACCATCTGCTGGACAAGCTGAAGATCGAGCTGTCGAAGGAGGACTTCCGCGACGGTCTGACAGCCGTGGTCTCGGTCAAGGTAGCCGAGCCCCAGTTCGAGGGGCAGACCAAGACCAAGCTTGGCAACAACGAGGTGATGGGCGTGGTGCAGACCGCCGTCAGTGACGCCCTGCGCAACTACCTGGAGGAACATCCCAAGCAAGCCAAGACCATCGTCGACAAGGTTGTCCTGGCCGCCCAGGCCCGCCACGCGGCCTACAACGCCAAGATGCGCGTGCAGAACAAATCCAGCCTCGGCGGCGCCGGCCTCCCCGGCAAACTGGCTCCCTGCAAGAGCCACATCCCCGAGGACTGCGAGCTGTTCCTGGTCGAGGGTGACTCGGCTGGCGGTTCGGCCAAGCAGGGCCGCAACCCCCACTTCCAGGCCATCCTGCCGCTCCGAGGCAAGATCCTGAACGTAGAGAAGGCCATGGACCACAAAATCCTGGAGTCGCAGGAGATTGTGAACATGTACAAGGCCCTGGGCATAACCATCGGTACCGAGGAGGACAGCAAGGCCCCGAACATGTCGAAGCTGCGCTACCACAAAATCGTCATCATGACCGATGCCGATGTCGACGGTGCCCACATCGCCACTCTGCTGATGACGTTCTTCTACCGCCGCATGCGTCCCATCATCGACAACGGATACCTGTACATAGCAACGCCGCCGCTGTACCGCTGCGACCTGAAAGGCAAGAAGAAGGGCGAAACCACGGAATACTGCTGGACCGACCAGCAGGTGCAGCGCTACGTAGACACCAAGTGCAACGGTGACCGTAACCGTCTGATACTGCAGCGTTACAAAGGTCTGGGCGAGATGAACCCCGAGCAGCTGTGGGAGACAACCATGGATCCGGAGAACAGAATGCTTAAGCAGGTGACCCTGACCAACGCCGCCGAGGCCGACCGTACGTTCACCATGCTGATGGGCGAGGACGTGGCTCCGCGCCGCGACTTCATCGAGGCCCACGCCACATACGCAAACATCGACGCATAATCGCAAACCGACTAACAATACAAGCGGCGCCTTTCCGGTAGAAAGGCGCCGCTTGTATTGTCTCCCACGTCTGGGTTGCCTTACTTCGCCCCGAGGCTGTGGAACAGCTCAATGTACCGCTCCGCCACCAGACGGGCGCCGAACCGCTCGCGGGCAGACTCAAGCATGGCGTGCCGCAATGCAGCGCCATGCTGTATCAGTTCATTGTAGGCCCATACTATGCCTTCGGCAAGCTCACGCGCCGTCTTCTCGGGCGTGTCAAGCTTGACCAGATAACCGGTCTCCTTGTGGTCCACGATGTCGCGCTGGCCGCCGCTGTCGGTGGCAACAGGAACGCACCCCCATGCCTGACCCTCCACCAGCGTCCCGGGGAGTGTCTCGTAAAGCGAGCTGGACACCACCACGTCGGCGCCTCGGTACAGATCCCTCACCTCGTTGCCTCCAAGCGTTCCCATATGCTCATGCGCTATGCCGAACCGTGCGATGCTGTCCGGATTCTTAACGCTTCCGAAGGTCACCAGCTCGCAGTTGGCGGCGATATTCTTATGCTTTTCCGCCAGAATCTCCGTAGCGCGTACCAGAATGGGAAGACCCTTGATTGGATCATCCAGACGCGCGGCACCGAACAGGATACGACATTTATCACTCCGTGAGCATCCTATGAAACTCGTCTCACGTTCATCGAAAGGGAAGGCATTTGGAATCACCGTCACATCCTGGCTTCCAAGCAGTCCTGACTCCGCGGCCTTGGCGGCCAGCCAGTTGCTGACGGCCACGAATCTGAGACATCGAGCCGACTTGTGGTACAGAAGCTCCTTCTCCACCCATACACGGGCCGACAGGTCGTCAGGTGCGGCCTTGGCGCCCATCAGCGGACAGTCTCCGCAGTTACGGCGCCAGTTCACGCATTCGCCGGCATGATGGCATATACCCGTCATGTTCCACATGTCGTGCATTGTCCACACTACAGGCTTGTCCATGCCCAGCAGACGGCGCACGCCATCCAGAGATACGAAACCCTGATTGATCCAGTTCAGGCAGATCACATCCGCCTCGCGCACCCATGGATGCTTCCATATATGCACGCCGTCGGCACCGGTATCTATCTTGAACAGGGTGCTTCGGTTCATTCCGTTCTGCATGAATATACCCAATCGCTCCTGCAGAAACTCCCGGCGCAGGGCCGTCTTGGTCGTGGCAAGGGCCACACGGTCCGAATCGCTCCGTTTCTCGGCCACAAGCATGCGCGCGTCCACACCGGCATCGACCAGAGCCTCCATCAGACGGCGGCTAACGACTGCCGCTCCTCCGGTACTGTCGGATTTATTGATTATTACGACTTTCATTTCCGTACGTATGTCATATAACTGTACTTCAGTCCCTGGTCGGTGGACTGAGGCTCCTGCTCCTGGGACCTGAGCCAGTCGGCGTCACAGATCTCAGGGAAGAATGCATCTGCGTCAGGGACCTCCAGATCCACAGCCGTGACATGGAGCAGTGTGCAGTACGGCAACGCCTGGCGGTAGATCTGCTCGCCTCCGATGATGACCGGCACCTCCGAGGGGGGACACATGGAGATGGCTTCCTCCACCGATGACGCGGTCTCGGCACCCATAGCCTCGTATTCTGCGTTACGCGTCACCACAATGTTCCTGCGGCCGGGCAACGGTCGCCTGGGCAGCGACTCCCACGTCTTCCGGCCCATTATGACGGGATGGCCCATGGTCAGTTCCTTGAAATGTTTCAGGTCCTCGCGGATGCGCCAGGGTATCCCGCCATGACGCCCGATGGACCCGTCACGGCCCATGGCGACCACGCACCATACCGCACGTTGACGCAATGTTTCTGAATTATAGAGAGAAAAGGGACTCAGTCGTTGCTGGTCACCTGCCTTGTCAAGGTCGTTATTCATCGGAAATAGTATCGTGGTTTCCATGCATTACAAATTTGTTTCATTATTTGATGGTAAAATTAATAAAATAATCGAAATATTTTGGTAAATTTGCAAAAAATAACCCAACTGGCCAACCCATAGGTTTACATGAGCTACACAGTCTTAGATTTCTTTTGCCTTCTGGCATCAATCTGCCTGTTCCTGTACGGAATGAAGGTAATGAGCGAAGGTCTGCAGAAAGTGGCAGGCGATCGTCTCCGTAACATTCTCGGCATAATGACGCGCAACAGCGTCACCGGCGTGCTGACAGGTATCACGATCACGGCCCTGATTCAAAGTTCCAGTGCCTCGACAGTAATGGTGGTCAGCTTCGTAAATGCCGGACTGATGTCGCTTCAGCAGGCCATGGCGGTGATTTTCGGTGCCAATGTCGGCACCACCGTCACAACCTGGATCATCTCGGCGTTCAGCTTCGAGGTCAGCATCTCCGACTACTCCCTGGTCCTGCTGGCCATCGGCGTCCCCATGCTGTTCATGAAGAAGAGTACATACAAGTCCCTGGGCGAGTTCCTGATCGGCTTCTCGTTGCTGTTCATGGGACTCGACATGATCTCGGAATACGTCCCGAACCTGCAGGAGAATCCCGAGATGCTGAAGTTCGTCACCGACTGGACCAGTATGGGACTCGGGTCGGTACTGATATTTTTCACGCTTGGTATAGTCTTCACCATGATCGCACAAAGCTCGGCGGCCACGTTCGCCATCACGCTGATCATGTGCTCGCAGGGCTGGATATCGTTCGAGCTGGGTTGCGCCATCATCCTGGGCGGCAACATCGGTACGACCATCACCCCGATCCTGGCTTCGCTCAGCGGCAACATCAACGCCAAGCGAACAGCGATGGGACACCTGCTGTTCAACGTGCTGGGCTCCATCATCGTCCTGTTCATCTTCTACCCTTTCATGCACCTTGTCTCGGACATAACGTACTGGTGCACGGGCACCAACCCCATGGACATCACTGCGGCCCAGGAGGCCGGCATGCGCGGCACCACCCTGCTCGACGAGAAGGGCGGCTACACAGCACAGGCACAGAGCTGCGTGGCTTTCGGTCTGGCTATGTTCCCCACCGTTTTCAACGCCTGCAACCTGCTGGTCATGATCTGGTTCACCAAGCTGTACGTCAAGATTGTCTGCTGGCTGGTTCCCGCTCGCCACAAGGAGGAGGAAGAGGAATTCACACTCAAGTACATCGGCGGCGGCCTGATGTCGGCATCAGAGCTCAATATACTGCAGGCCCAGAAGGAGATACAGCTGTACGGCAAGCGCATGCAGCGTATGCTTGACATGAGCCGCAGACTCCTGCACATGGACCACAAGAGTCAGGAATATCAGGACCTATACAACCGTATCGAGAAGTATGAGCAGATCTCCGACCGTATGGAGATCGAGATCGGGACATATCTCAACAATATCGCCGAGGGTCGACTCAGCCCCGAAAGTAAGATGCGCATCGCCGGCATGCTCCGCATCGTCAGCGAGATCGAGTCCATAGCCGACGGTTGCTTCAACGTGGCCAAGACCCTGCAGCGCAAGAACCAAAACCATGTCGAGTTCAACGAGAAGAACATGCACGAGATCGACCATATGTACGAGATGGTTGACTCAGCCATGACCAACATGATGGCGTTGCTCGACGAGATGGACCGACCCGAAAGCAGCCGCATCGTCGAGGCATACAACAAGGAACGCGAAATCAACAACCTGCGCAACCAGTTGCGCGATGGTAACATATTCAATATCAACAACAAGGAATACGGTTATCAGGAAGGCATCTTCTTCATGGACATCATTTCGGAGGCCGAGAAACTGGCCGACTACATGCTGAATGTGGTGGAGGGTGTCAAGCACCAGTTCAAGAGCATCCCCAAGGTCTCCTGAGCGTGATGGCCGTATCGCGTTATCTATAACCCTACTGCTATGAAAACAGATATCATGGACAACCGCTATTGCGTGATTATGTGCGGCGGCATCGGCTCCCGCTTCTGGCCTATGAGCCGTACCGACAAGCCCAAGCAGTTCCTGGACATGTTCGGCACGGGACGCAGTCTGCTGCAGCTCACCGTGGACCGAATCCTCCCGGTATGCAAGCCCGAGAACATCATCCTGGTCACCAACCGCGCCTACGTGGACACCATCCGCGAGCAGCTACCCGACATCAAACCGGAGCACATCCTGCCTGAGCCGGCCCGTCGCAATACCGCCCCCTGCATCTGCTGGGTGGCTAACCATATCTACGCCCGCAATCCAAACGCATCGATAATCACGCTTCCTTCGGACCATCTGATCCTGAAGGAAGTGGAGTTCCACAACAAGCTCCGTCAGGGAATCGAGTTCGTCGAGGGGGGGGACCGTCTGCTCACAATCGGCCTCAAACCCACGTCTCCCCACACCGGCTATGGATACATCCAGCTGGGACGTCCCGTAGAGGGACACGGTGATATCCTGAAAGTCAAGTCATTCACCGAGAAACCCAATCTGGAGATGGCCACGGTCTTCATGAACAGCGGTGAGTTCTACTGGAACTCCGGAATGTTCCTGTGGCGTGCCGACGCGATTCTGAAGGCATTCCAGGAATACGCTCCCGAGGTGGCCGCGATCTTCGATGCCGGCAAGGGTTACTACGGCACTCCGCGCGAGATGGAATTCATCGACAAGGCATTCCCGAACTCCCCCAACATCTCCATCGACTATGCCATCATGGAGAAAGCCCGCAATGTGTTCGTGGAGACGGCCGACCTGGGCTGGAGCGACCTGGGATCATGGAAAGCCCTGTACCAGGCATCACCCAAGAGCCATGAGGGGAATGTGACGCAAGGATGCAAGGTTCTCACCAACAACTGCTCCGGCACCATCTTCGCGACTACCGGCGAGAAAATCATCGTGGCCGACGGCCTCAAGGACTACATCGTGGCAGACACCGACAACGCCCTGCTTGTATACCCCATAGCCGACGAGCAGAAGATTCGCCTGCTGGTCAACGAGGTCAAGGAACGCTTCGGCGATGAATTCGTCTGATTACTAATTTATGACCCGTAGATTGTTATTACCCCTTCTCCTCCTGCTCACGCTGCTGTCGGGATGCCGAAAGAATGAGTTCCTTATGGAGTTCAGCCTGCCGCCGTCGGTCAGCGAGAGCTACACGCTCCTGTACTATGCCTCGGACCCTAAGACCGGCTGGCTCTACGACCAGGTGGCCGTCATTACCTCCGGCAAGGGAAGCGTCAAGGGCATAACACGCAACCCAACTCTGGTCTATGTGTTCCAGGGCGGCAACGTCCCCGGCCTGGTCATATACGCCGAGCGCGGGGACAAGATCACAATCCGGGGTGACAACGCCTCGCCCGCAGCCTGGCGCGTCAAAGGTAATAAGATCAACGAGACGCTGACGCAATGGCGCCTCGACAATCTCCAGTGGCTGTCGCAGCGCGACGGAGCCCGAATCAACGAAGCCGTGGCCAAGTATGTCAAGGCTAACCCCGAGAATCCCCTTTCCTCGCTGCTGATGCTGGTCTACTATGACCGTAGGCTGGACCCAAAAGGGTTCGACAGCACCTACAGGCTGCTGAAAGGGAAGGCTGTCGATCCGAAATGGACCGATCTGGTGAGCCGAAACGATATGGTTGGAGGTTACGCTCCCGCTTCATACAGGACCGGACCGCTGATATTCCGTACTGCAGGAAACGGCTGCGACACCATACGCTTCGACAGCGTCCCAGCGTTGCTGTTCTTCGCCAACAACAACTACGGCTCCCGCAAGTCTGACCTGAAGGACATAAAGGGATTCCTGAAGGAACGCATCGACTCGACCCGGGCGCTGGTGATCGATGTCAACATGGAGGCGGACTCCTCGGCCTGGCGCTACCAGACACGCGCCGACACACTCGATGGTGCCGTGAGGGCCTGGATGCCGATGTCGTTCAGCGACACGGCTGCCCGCGCCCTTGGCATCAAGGAAATCCCCACCTATGTCGTGGTGGGCAAGGGAGGCGCGGTCCAGTATCGTGGCGGTTCGGCCCCGGATGCGGTGAGGCAAATGCGACAACTCCTAAATATGAAATGACGATATGTTGACCAAGGTTTTCAGCGCGAGCATCCAGGGCATCGACGCGCAGCCCGTAACCATCGAGACCGACATCACGCGTGGATGCGCCTTCAATGTCAGCGGCCTGGCCGACACTACCGTCAAGGAGAGTTACGACCGTATTATCCCGGCTATCCAGTACAGCGGCTTCACGTATCCCAAGCAGCGAATCACCATCAACCTTGCTCCCGCCGACGTCAAGAAGGAGGGTTCGGGGTTCGATCTCCCCATTGCTATCGGCATCCTTACCGCAGGACAGCTGATCGAGGTCCCGAATTTAAGCGATTATATGATTGCCGGGGAACTTAGTCTCGACGGCACGCTGCTGCCCATCAAGGGAGCTCTGCCTATGGCCGTGAAGGCTCGGGCTATGGGCCTGAAACGCCTCATTGTCCCCGAAGGGAACGTGACCGAAGCGGCCGTGGTCAATAATCTGGAGGTATACGGGGCACGCAATCTGCGCGATGTTGTGGAGATTATGACCGACAAGTCGGACATACGGCCTACGCACATCGACACACGGGCAATATTCGCCAGGCGCGCCAATAATTTCGACTACGACTTCGCGGAAGTCAAGGGTCAGGAATCGGTCAAGCGTGCGCTGGAGGTTGCGTGTGCCGGTGGCCACAACCTGCTGATGGTGGGTCCTCCCGGAGCAGGCAAGTCCATGATGGCCAAGCGTATTCCCTCCATATTGCCGCCGCTCGGGATGGGAGAGGCGTTGGAGACGACCAAGATACACTCCGTGGCCGGCAAGCTGCAGCGCGGCGACATGCTGATGACCGAGAGGCCGTTCCGTTCGCCGCATCACACGGTCTCGCCTATCGCCCTGGTGGGCGGTGGCGTGAATCCGATGCCCGGCGAGATATCCCTGGCCCACAACGGGGTCCTGTTTCTGGATGAGTTTCCGGAATTCCCCCGGACGGTCCTGGAGGTGCTGCGGCAACCCATCGAGGACCGTGTCATTACAGTGTCCAGGGCCAAGTACACTGTCCAGTATCCGGCCAGTTTCATGCTGGTGGCATCCATGAATCCCTGCCCCTGCGGATATTACGGCCATCCCACACGCCAGTGCACCTGTGCGCCCGGGGCTGTGGCCAAGTATATGAACCGCATCAGCGGTCCGTTGCTGGACCGTATCGACATCCATGTGGAGATCGAGCCGGTGGCCTTCGATGCCATCGCCTCCACCGAGGAGGCCGAGAGTTCAGCCGCGATACGTGCCAGGGTGGTCGAGGCACGGCGCATACAGGAGGAGCGTTTCAGGAACGTGAAGGGAGTATACTGCAACGCGCAGATGAACTCCCGGCTGATCCGCGAGTTCGCCTGGCCCGACCAGGAGGGTATGGCCAAGCTGAAGGACCGCATGGAGAAACTGAACATGTCGGCGCGTGCCTTCGACCGCATCCTGCGCGTGGCCCGCACCATCGCCGACCTCGACGCCTCCGACCGCGTCCTCCCCCGCCACATCTCCGAGGCCATCGGCTACCGCTCCCTGGACCGCGGCACCTACGGCTCCACCTTCTGAACCGGAATAAGGGCCGCTCGGGCGCAAAAGGAACGAGGATGCATCGAATGGTCGATACATCCCCGTTTTTGCATGTATGGGGCTTAAAATGGGCCGTAGGGCCATTTTGCCCCGGATTCCGGAGTCTTATTGTTCAACAACCGGACTTTTCCGGAGCCGGTTATTTAATCTGCCAGGTCTCCTGGGTCTTGGTGATCAGGTCACGGAGCGACTTGAAACCCTTGGCGGCGTGGATCTCCTCGGTCTGACGGGCTACCTCCTGGTCGTAGACCAGTGCGTCGACGTCGCGGATCACGCCAAGCGCCACAGGCAGCTCGTGGCCGTCCATCATGGCCAGCTGCTGATGCAGGAAGTTCTGCGGTGTGTGGGCGTCGTGTACCAGCACGTCGTCCAGCGTGTAACCGTCCTCGCCTACCGTCACGGCCTTCAGGCCGAAGCCATCCTGTACCAGACCCTTCTCCTTGTTCTTTCCGAACAGCATCTTCTCGCCCTGACGCAGCAGGATGGTGTGGTCGTCGCGCACCTCCTTGTCGGTGATGTACGAATGGATGCCGTTGTTGAAGATGACGCAGTTCTGCAGGATCTCGACCACGGAGGCACCCTTGTGACGCGCAGCGGCCACCATGACCTCGCGGCTTACGTCCAGGTTCGTGTCGAAGCTGCGGGCAAAGAAATTGCCGCGCGCGCCGAAGCACAGCTCGGCCGGGATGAAGGGATCCTCAACCGTACCATAGGGGCTCGACTTGGTCACCGCGCCACGGTCCGACGTCGGCGAGTACTGGCCCTTGGTCAGACCGTAAATCTTGTTGTTGAAGATCATTATGTTGATGTCCACGTTACGGCGTATGCAGTGGATGAAATGGTTGCCGCCGATGGCCAGGCCGTCGCCGTCACCGCTGATCTGCCATACGGTCAGGGCCGGATTGGCCACTTTCAGACCTGTGGCGATGGCCGCCGCACGACCATGGATGGTGTGCATGCCGTAGGTGTTCATGTAATACGGCAGACGCGAGCTGCAGCCGATGCCGGAGATCACCGCCGTCATGTGCGGAGGCACGCCAAGCTCGGCCATAGCCTTGTGCAGCACGTTCAGAATGGCGTGGTCGCCACATCCCGGGCACCAGCGTGCCGTCTGTCCATTCTTATAATCGGAAGCCGTGTAGGCCTTGTTTTCATTCTGTTCCATGACTTCTTAGCTTAACATGTTTCAGATTTAAGATGCTCGATGACACCGTCGACAACCTCGCGGACCAGGAAGGGCTGACCCTCCACCTTGTTGATGCGGAGAATCTCCTTCATCGGCATGTGCATCTGGAGGTAGTCGGCAAACATTCCTGTGTTGAGTTCGGCCACGATTACGCGTTTGTAGCGGTTCAGGACCTCGAAGGTGTTGGCCGGCAGCGGGTTGATGTAGCGGAACTGCCAGAAGGCCACTTTGTGTCCCATGGCGTTCAGCTCGGTCGCTGCGGCGAGCAGATGGCCGTAGGTACCCCCCCAGCCCACCAGGATGGTGTCGGCGTCGGGAGCGATCATAGGCTCCACCGGCGGAACTTCCTTGGCGATACGGGCAATCTTCTCACGGCGGGTATGTACCATCAGCTCGTGGTTCGGGCCGTCGGTGCTGATCACGCTGGTATCGTAATCCTTCTCCAGACCTCCCAGACGGTGCATGGCGCCCGGCGTTCCGGGAAGAGCCCAGTAACGTGCCATGTTGGCCTCGTCTCGTTTGTAGGGCTTCCAGCCCTTGTCCAGAATGTCCTGGGTCAGGATGTGCGGGTGGATCTCGGGATAATCGTCATCCTCGGGTATGCGCCATGCGGAGGAGCCGTTGGCGATGAAGGCGTCCGTCAGCAGTATCACCGGAGTTATATGCTCCATGGCGATGCGGGCCGCCTCGAAGGCCATGTGGAAGCAGTCCGTGGGGCTTGTGGCGGCCAGGACGCATAGAGGAGCCTCTCCGTTGCGGCCGTACAGGGCCTGCATCAGGTCCGTCTGCTCGGTCTTGGTGGGAAGACCCGTCGAGGGACCGCCGCGCTGAACGTCGATTACGACGAGCGGCAGCTCGGCCATCACGGCCAGGCCGATACCTTCCGACTTCAGTGCCAGGCCGGGCCCCGATGTCGAAGTGACAGCCAGGTGGCCTGCATAGCTTGCGCCGATCGCCGAGCATACGCCGGCAATCTCATCCTCCATCTGACAGGCCTTGACGCCCAGATCCTTGCGCTTGGCCAGCTCATGCAGGATGTCGGTTGCCGGAGTTATGGGATATGAGCCTAAGAACAGCGGTCGGCCACTCTTCTCGCTGGCCATGATCAGTCCCCATGCAGTTGCCGTGTTGCCGGTCACGTCGGTGTATGTGCCTGGACGCGCGTCGCTGGTATCCACACGGTAGACGGGCAGCGAGCTGTGGGTGTTGTGGCCGTAGTCCCAGCCGGCGCGGATCACCTTGGCGTTGGCCTCGTAGACCGCCGGCTTCTTGGCGAACTTGGCGCGCAGCTTACGCAACACGGACTCTACAGGGCGGTCGAAAATCCAGCAGATGATGCCTAATGCCAGCATGTTGCGGCTCTTCATCATGGTCTTCTGGTCGGCGCCCGAGTCAGCCAGGGCTGCCTTGATAAGGGTGGTCATGGGCACCAGCATGATGTGGTTCACATCGATGCCCAGCTCCGTGATGGGATCGTCCGTGGCATACTCCGCCTTCTTGAGGTTGGCTGGAGTGAAGGAGTCGCTGTCACACACGATGACGCCATCCTTCTTGAGGTACTTCAGGTTGGTCTTGAGCGCGGCGGGGTTCATGGCCACGAGCACGTCGGCCTCGTCGCCGGGGGTGTAAACACCGCGTCCTACACTCACCTGGTAGCCTGACACTCCGCTGAGCGACCCCTGCGGGGCTCGGATCTCAGCCGGATAGTCCGGGAACGTGGAAATCTGGTCGCCCTTCTCGGCCGAGATGTTCGAGAAGATGTTGCCGGCCAACTGCATGCCGTCGCCTGAATCTCCGGCAAAACGTATCACCACCTTGTCGATGGCTTTTACATTCGTTTCCTGTAGCATACGTGTTTTTTTATGTATTAGATGGTCTTTATTTCAGTTTGATAATCATCGGAATGATGGCTTTACTTCACCAGTACCTTGACCGACTTGCGGAAGGATGGCTTCACCACGATATATACGCCGCGGGCCAGGTTCTCGCCGCTGACCTGACGGCCGTTGAGGTCGAAGATAACAGCCCCTTCCGGCGCCAGGATATTGTTGCCCCATACCTCAACCAGGAAGCTGTCGTCTTCCTCGCCGTAGGCCGGGACATCCTGGATGCCGCTCGGCTTCCGGGTCTTGTTCAGCATGGCGTTGTTGATCTCCCAGGTATCGGCTCCGTTGGAGTCGGACTTGTAACGGAAGCCGACCTGAACCTTCTTGCCGCAGAAGTCCGACAGGTCGATGTCCCCAGACTTGACGAACTTCCAGGCGCCGGCCTCGGGCCACTCGGGTATGTCCAGCAGCGTCACGTCCTGGTTGCCGTCCTCGCGTACGGCCACACGGCAGTAGTCGCGGAGTGTGGTCTGGTATCTTGCGGCGTGCTCGAAGCTGAACTTGGCGCCACTGCAATCAGTCAGGTCCACGACAGGACTCCAGGCATAGGCCTCGGCCGCGTAAGGGGTTCCCTTGAAACCGCTGCCGTTCAGATAATAAGTCTTTACGTCACTTGATTTCCAGGTCCATACATAGCTCAGAGCCGGATCCATATCTATGATTTCGTATGTCCAGCCTTCGGACAGTTCCGTATTGGTGGACTGGAGCCATTCCAGCAGGTCGCCCTGCGGATCCGGATCATCGCCTCCCGTGGCGCCTCCCGTCGAGAAGGGTATGGTCTTCCGGCTGCCCCAGATATGGTCGGCAAGGTCGGGGAAGTCAATGAAGGGATTGCGGTTGCGCTGCTCCTTGTAGATTCCGTCGTTGCGGTCACGCTCCTTCTGGCTTACGGCATCGTTCTGCGACCAGTCCATCAGGAGGGCCTGCGCCCAGGGCTGCAGCACAGCCTTCCCTCCGCTCATGCTGTACATCCAAGCTGTCTTGTCGGCCCAGCTGATGTCGTCGTATGTGCAGAACATGTACATGAACACGCGGGCGAAATCGCCCTTATACTCGTCCGTAGGCTCGTAACCCTTGCCGGATCCGCCACCCTGGCCGTTCTTCGGGATGCCGACATAGGTGACGCCGTTGTCCCAGGTCACAGTCTGGAGCTCGCACAGAGGATAGTTGGCCTTACGGTTGTTGGCATCGGCATCCGACGGGTTCAGATGCACTATGTCCTTGTAGGCATCGTTCTTGGTCTTGCCCCACCAGGAGTTGGCCACGGAATGCTCTATGTTCAGGCTGGCGTGGCCGGAGGTTTCAACCAGGTTGTTGCTGTACATGTCCCACCAGTAATCCACGCCGTCGATAGTGCGGACGTCGGTGGACCGGAAGGCCTCCCACGTCTTGCTGCCGTAACTGATCACCTTATGGCCGTCGGCCATTTCCTTTACGGCCTCAAGCAACGCGTCGCCGCATTTGCCGTTCAGAGTATTGTAGTAGCCCGCCGGGTAGCCCGCGAACAGGGGCATTCCCCCCGTGCCGAGGGCAACTGCAGCCAATACGCTTCTGAAACTGTATTTTTTTACCATTTTAGTCAGGTTCTTGCGCACGCTCGGTGCGTTCTGTTGTGCATGAAAAGACTCCGCCATGCGACACAATGCTTGGCGGAGCAAATTTAATCAAAAAAGATGATATATCAACATCCAAACCGATAAAAAAATCGGGATACGGATTATTTCACTATTTTATGCGCTTTATGGCCCGGAGCGAACAGCAGATAGACACCCTGCTGAATCGGTATCACGGTTCCATCGGGGACATCTCCTTGAAACAGGATTTGACCCGCCGTGTCGGTAATGGTCAGGTCACGTATCGGCATTCCGTCGCCGGACAGTATCTGGATCCCCTCGTCGATGGCGAATACACGGTACGGGACCTCCGTCTGGAACGAGGACACGCCTCCGGCTGCGATGTAAATGGTGTTCGAATCGGGCGATGTCAGTCCCAGGCGGCTGTAGGTGACGGTATATGTCTCGGCTATCGCAGGGTCGCGCCCGGTAATCAGCAGTGACGTCTCCCCTGTCTCATAGGTCTCGCTCTCCTGGTCGGCGCCGTTGTAGCGCACGCGGGTGACGGTATAGTAATCGGCTATTCCTGACGGCGCCTCCCAGTTGGCCACGTAGCTGTTGTCGGTGATTTCGGAAGCCGGCAGCGCCGTCAGTGCCGTCATCTCAGGCACAGGCAGCGCTTCACCATGGAGCGTCACGGCTACAGATCCCTCCAGGCCCCCGTCGTATAGCGTCAGCTTGGCCTCGTGGCTGCCGACCTCAGTCGGCAGATAGGTAATGTCCAGCAGATAGCCTCCGGCGGCGTTGAGCGTGGAGGCAGGGATTTCCGACACGCCGATGCGGAACAGGTTGCGGTCCGCACCAACCACGCGTACCGACAGCGGCGACGTGAAGTTGGCGCCGCGGATCTCAAGCGCGTTGGTGACCGAATGTCCGGCGGCGGTCTGGCCGAAGTCCATCTCCTCGCCGTTGACGGGTGCCGTCAGTGTCGGGTCGCCTGTGATCGGCGGCGTAGGGTCTATTATCTCCTGGTCGGCGATCAGGAATGTCTCGGTGTCACGCACGCCCCAGATGTATTCACCAAGCTCGGGGAAGTCCACGAAAGGATTACGGTTGCCCTGGTATTGTTCAACCAGGTTGTTGCGGTCTATCTCCTTCTGGCTCACGGGATCCTGGCGCGCCCACTGCAGCAGCATGTTCATGGCCCAGGGTACCAGCGTGGGATACGTCTCCCGGCGGAACATGTAGTTGATCACCCAGTTGATGTCGTCGTAGACGCAGGCCATGTAGAAGAACGAGCGGGCAAAATCCCCCTTGTACTGGTCGGCAGGCTCGAACACACGTGCAGAGCCGCCCCCATAGCCGTTCTTGGGCGTGCCTACCTTGCTGACGCCGTTGTCGAAAGTGGTGCTCTGGCACGGGCCGAAAGGATAGTTCAGCTTGGCCTGGTTGGCCGAGCCATTGCTGGGATACAGGTTCCACAGGTCAGAGTAGGCAGCGGTGTACTCAACTTCGCCGTTAAGCTTCCACCAGGACTTGGGAACCGAATGCTCGCGCTGCATGCGGTAGCCGGAGAAGCTCTGGAATGCGTTCTGACCGTCCTGAATCAGGTACATCTCGTCGGAATACATCTCCCACCAACGCTTGCAGCCGTTGTAAAGCTCGGGGTATACGTCGGTGTACTGCCAGTACCCCGGCAGCTGTGAGTAGGTGAGCTGCCGATGGCTCTGGACGCTCTGCTTCACGGCTGTCTTCAGCGCCTCGCGCTTCTTGCCGTCCAGACGGTCGTAATATCCGGGAGTATAGGCGCACCAGGCCGCCAGGGACACACACGCCAGCATCAATGTGAGTAAATGTCTTTTCATACGCAATATCTAAAAAATACCGCCGGAGCGCATGCGGACTCCGGCGGTATTGGTTTTCTCAGCCTATCAACGGGCCATCACGGTGGCGTCGTTGATCTCCCAGGTGTCGGCACCCTGAGCGGAGGAGCCGTACTTGAAGGCTATCTGGATTTTCTTGCCGGCGAAGGCACTGATGTCGATGTCGCCCGAGCCTACGAACTTCCAGGAGCCTGCCTCGGGCCATACCGGAATCGGGAACTCTGTCCATGCAGTGCTGCCTGCCTCGCGAACGGCGAAACCGCACAGCTCACGCAGGCTGGTCTGGAACTTGGCGGCATGGCGGAAGCTTGCCTTGGCCTCCAGCATCTCGGTCAGGTCGATCACGGGACTGACCGCATACGACAGGGCTTCCTTGGCGCTGCCGGCGAAGGCGCTGCCGTTCAGATAACCCGATCCGTTGTAGACCTTCCAGCTCCAAACATAGCTCAGACCCGAGCCTAAGATGATGTTCTCAAATGTCCAGTCACGTGTCACGTCGGCCTGTGTGGAGTTAGTCTCAAGCGACTTGAACACCTCCTTGAAGTCACCGGTCGGGACCTTGATCTCTACACCCTCGATCTGGAACGTGCCCACGGCGCCGGTGTTGTCAACGATGCCTGTGTGCGCCAGATACATGCCGATCTCGCCCTTGATGGTCAGTTTCTTCTTATAAACACCGGGATTGTCCACAAGGTTCCCGTAACGGCGCAGCAGCGATCCCTGCGGCAGCTCCACGGTCAGGCACTTGGCCACATCGGTCTCGTCGGCCGAGGCAGCTATCAGCAGGTTGTTGTCCATCTCGGCGTTCGCGCCGAAGATACAGTTGGCCGACGACTCGGCGTTCTCGCCGGCCTTGACGGAACCCACTATATAACCCTCGGTCCACCCTCGGTTGCCGAAATTGTCGGCCTCCAGGGCCTCCGTCACTGAGTATGGGTCCTTCTCGCTGCCCTTGGTGCTGATCTGCACGTCGTTCTTGTCGCGGATGGTCAGCTGCCACGAGTCGCCATAGTAGCCTAAGATGCCGCGCACCTTGCCGGTGCCTTCGGGCAGCACGTCGTTGTAGAAGTTACTGTAGCCCGAGATGCGTACGGCTATGGAGTCCCCCTCCTCGTTCTTCAGGTAACGCGATACGGTCTCCTGGTAGATGCCGTACTTGGTCTGTCCGTCGGCCTCTGGGAAGTGCACGTTGCGCAATTCCACCAGCTGGCTCTGCTTGCGGGTCAGGTCTGTGTTGGCTATGGGCAGCGTCAGCGCCACGGCGTACATGTTGTCCGCGGGCCAGCTCTGGTCCAGCGTCACGACCTGCGTCGTGGGATCGGGCACGCCGTTCTTCTGTGCGTGTGCCAGCCAATAGTCATAGGCCATGAAGCCTAACTGCGGCTGTCCGTTGTAGGGATCGCCCGGAGCGCCCACCTGCTGCAGGCCGCGGTAGTAGCCCAGGTAGAGGCCCGTCATGTCCACTACCACATCCTGACCCAGGCGGTAGCTGGTGTACATGCTCCCCTGACGGATGGAGAAGGTCAGCGCCGCGGTCTCGTCCTGGATCACTAGGTTCTGGTAGATGTTGCCCGAGGCGTCGGACGATACCACACGTCCGTGGATTATGTAGGGACTGCCGTCCTCCTTATTGCCTAACAGCACCGTCTGGTTCTCGAACTTGTCCTTCAGCTCCAGGATGGTGGTGTTGGGCTTGATGGTGGCCTCGGGGACCTGTAGCCCGGGATTGTCCATGTCGGCCTGACACGACCACATCCCCGCGGCCAGCGCCACGGCTCCGATGCCCAGTATGATTCTGTTATGTGCTTTCATCTTTCTGTTCATTTTGACTTACCTGTAACCTGGAAGTTCCGGATTTCCCACGAGTCGGCGGTCTGTGCCGTCGATGCGTACTTGAAGGCGAACTGGACGCGCTGGCTCTCGTAGGCCGACAGGTCGATCTCGCCGGAATTCGAGAAGTCCCATGTTCCGGACTTGGGCCAGTCGGGGATGTCGAGCTGTGTCCACTCGGTCTCCCCCTCCTTACGGATCATGAATCCGCACAGCTGCTTGATGTTGCGCTGATAGTTGGCGGCATGCTCGAACTGCACGCGCAGGCGGGTGTAGCCTGACAGGTTCACGACTGGCGAGATGGCGTAGGCCAGCGTCTCGTGCGAGCCACCGGAGTAGGCCGTACCGTACAGGTAATGTCCGCCGTTACGCTCGGTCCAGCTCCATACGTAGCTCAGGCCTCCCAGGTTCACGTTGTCGAAGGTCCAGTTGATGCTTGCGGCCGCGCCGTCAAGACCGGCGTAGACCACCTCGGGAGCGCCGCCGATGTTAACGTTGTCCAGACAGTAGGCGGTGCACTCGCTGCCGCCGTGCTCCGTACGGTAGCGCCATGCCACCTTGATGTCGCCCTCCTGTGCCGAGAGGTCGACCGTGGTTTTGACCCACTCGCTGTAGCCGTCGGCCGGTGCCGCGGGTATATTTGCCTCCAGTCGGCTCACAGGCTTGTTGTCCTTCATGAGCCATACCTCCATGGAGGAATCAGGCGTGCTGTATCCCGCCCGCATGTTGAACGACAGTGTCTTCTCCACGCTCTCGTCTATGTTCACCGCCGGGCTAACAAGCCATGACTCGTACGGGCCGCCGTTGACCGGCGCGTTGTAGGCGCTGGCAACGATATAGTTCCGCGAGCCCTCGGTGGCGATGCCCCAGCCCAGCGTGCTGCCCGATACGGTCAGCACACGCCAGCCCTGAGCCTTGTAGGCGTTCAGGTCCGTCGAGGTATCGAAGCCCTGGAACAGGTAGGATACCGGAGCCACATCCTCGGCTGTGGTCTCCTTACCCTTGTCACCCCATTCGTAGTCAACCACCGAGCGGATGCCGTAGGCGCCGCAGTATTTGGAGCCGGTGGTGCCCCGCAGGGTCACTAACTTGCCGAAGTTCTCGGGATGGTCCTTAAGGTTCAATGCATTTCGGACAGCTCCGCTGGGCAGCTGCACCGTGGCGCAGTCCTCCCAGGTCAGCGAGACACCCGGGGCGGTCGGGTCGATGTAGGATATCAGCATGTTGGTGGCGACGGTACATCCCTCGCCCTGCAGCACCGCCGACTTCTCCGACATCGTGTTGCTGACGTTCGTGTTGCAGTATCCCACGATATAGCCCGTGGCCCACGGCTGCGCGATGGAATCGTTGGTGTAGCCCGTCAGGACCTGCGCCGCCGTCATCGGGTCGTCCCAGGTGCCCAGGCCGATGCGGCCTCCGTCGGGTGTCGGGATGGGAGGCTCCGCCAGGTCATCGTTACACGATACTGCCCCTATGCTCAGCGTCAGGGCAAGCGCATATATGATTTTGCTTATCTTCATAGTCGTTGAGGTTTAGAAGCGGATGCCAACGTTGAAGTAAACCCGGATGCCCTGGGCATACCAGATCTTGTTGGGGAACTTGTTGACGTTGTAGTTTGTATAGTCGAACTTACCTTCCTGCCAGCCGCCCGTCTGGATGTTGCGGTTGTTCAGCAGGTTGTTGACGCTCAGGTTGAAGTTGACGGAGCCGAACTTGGTGTAGACAACCTTGCCGACCGACGCGTTCACAACCCATTCGGAATTCAGCTTGTCCTGGTAGGCGATCTCGTCGCGGCGGCGCCTGTACTCCTCCTCGGTGTCGCAGAACTTCCACAGCCCCGGCATCTCCTCGTGACGCGCGGGCGAAATCTCGAACCATGTGTCGCCGAACCACTGCGCGTTGACCTCGAAGAACCACTGTTTGATGTTGTAGTTCACGGCCAGGCTGTACACCTGCTGGGGAGTGCCGCCTATACGATAGTTCTTGTAATACAGGCGACGCTCTATGTCATCCTTTGAGCCGTTCTCGTAGCTGCGCGTGCCCATCGGGTTGTTCTTGTACTGGTAGCGTGCCAGGGTGCCGGCGGCGGTGACCGACAGGTTGCTCAGGATCTTGTACTCCATACCGAGTTCGATACCTTTCATCTCGGTCTCCATGCCGGAGATGGCGTAGTTCATGAAGGAATTGGCCTCGTAGTCGTAGAAGTTGGAGCGCTTCATGCCGTCCCAGGTGTGGGTCAGGAAGGCGGTGAGGCTGCCGCGGAAACGGTTGTAGTTCCAGGTGTAGCTCAGGTCGGCGCTGATGTACTTCTCGGCCTTCAGGTTGGAGACCGCGTCGTCCTTGGTACGCGGTGACACATATGCGTCGTTGGGAAGAGGGGCGCGGTTACCCATGCCGTAATGCGCGGTGATGTAGTTGCGGCCGTCAATCTTCCAGGTGGCGCCCAGTTTCATCGCGCCCGTGTTGAAGGTGTGGATCTTGCCGTCGCCCAGCGAGTTCTCGGGCGCACGGCCGTTCTGCATGTTGCCGTGGCGCATGAAGCTGACCAGATTGTACTCCAGGCCGTAATTCACGTTGAAGTGGGCAGTGTTGACCTGGTTCTGTATCCACAGACGTCCGTGGTAGTTGCGGATGTTGTAGTCGTAGCCGAACGTGTCGCCCTTGTAGACCCTGCGGTTGGGGTTGCGCATGTCGTTCTGCATGATGTTGACGTCGCCGGCGAAGTCGCGCTCTGCGAAGTTGTCCACGTCACGCCAGAACTCGCCGCCCAGCAGGTCGCGGACGGTCTTGTAGTAGTGGCCGTCGGTGTAGTCGAAGCTCAGGCCGCCCTGCATGGTCATGTTGTCGCTCAGACGGTAGTCCAGATTGGAGTTGAGCATCCACTGCGTGAAGTTGCTGTGGCGGTCCTCCAGGATGTAGCTGGACTGTCCCACCAGCTCGGGGTCGCGGTCGTACTGTGTACGGTTCTGGATATTGATCTGGTAGATGTTGTCCCAGTTGATCTGACGGTGGGCCTTGTCACCGCCCCACCAGTCGGCCACGAATTGCTGCTGCGCCAGCTGGGCGGCGAACAGGTCGGGATCCAGGTCACGGTCGGCGGTCGGCGCGTAGTAGCTCGGCAGGTTGCGGTAGTAGTCGGGCTTGGGGTCCGGGGCCATGTAGAACTGGATGGCGGAGCTGGAGTAGTTGGAGCTGCGGAAGCCCAGTCCGGTGTTGAGCTGGACGCCCATCTTGGGTTTCCAGATCCAGTTCACCAGGACGGTGGGGTCGAAGCTCTCCACGATGCGCGAGCTCTTCTTCTTGCCGTTCAGGTAGCCCCAGCTGGGGTTGTACAGGTTTGATCCGGCCAGGTCGTAGGCCTCCTGCGTGGCCGCGGCATTGGTGGCGCGCTGTGTTGGCGCGCCCCACGTGGAGATGTTCAGGCTGTGATGCTCGTTGAACACCTTCTGCAGCGACAGGAAGTATCCGAAGCTGTTGTAGAACGTACCCTCAATCACTCCCTCCGGAGCGTAGCGGCCTATGATGGATGCCGTGAACGCCCAGCCGTGCTTGTTGAGGCCGGTGGAGTACTGCAGCATGGCGCGCAGCATATAGTTGGAGTTGGTGTACGACAGGTTGCCTCGCCAACCGGGAGCATACTCGGATGCGTAGGTGGTGATGTTGGTGGAGCCGCCCACGTCACCGAAACCGTAAGACGCGGGAGCCAGGCCGATATCGGTTGTCTTGGATCGGAAGGCGCTGCTGGTCATGCCGCCGAACTGCGAGTAGTTGAAGCGGCCGCGCATGGCGTCGTTGAAGTTGAAGCCGTTCACGTAGCCCGCCTGCCAGTTCTGGTCCAGACCGCGCATGCGGAAGCGCATGGTGCTGAACTTGAAATTGGCCGCCTGGTAGTAGACGTCGTCAGTGGCTCCCTGGATTGTCCCCACGGACTGGCTCAGGCCTTCGTCGTCCAGAAGCTCCTCCTCGTTGAACAGCAGATTGTCCGAATTGAGCGCCGAGGCGTCGAATCCGGCGGGCGTCAGCTTGATGTCGCCTACGTTCCGGACAAGACCGTCGACGATGTCCACGTCGACGTACATGTCTTCGAAACCTGAGGCTATGATTTCCAGGACATCCTTGCCTACCTGGGCGTTGGAGATGGTGAACACGCCGTCCGAGCCGCTGGCCACCACGATTCCCTGGTCGCTGAGCAGCACGGTGGCGTCCGCTACAGGCGCCCCTGTCCGGGCGTTGAGCAACGTTCCCTTCACTCCGGTCGCCGCCAGCCCCGGCAATACCGTGGCCAACAGCATCAGAATTATCAGTTGTATTCGCATTCTATTGTTGAGCTGAGTTGTTGATATTCTATTTTCATTCCTCCACCTCGCGCACCACGAAGATCTCCGTGGGCAGATGGTCCGAATAGCCGTCCTTCCATACGCCGCTGGCGAAGTTGCGCAGCGGATAACCCTTGTACTGGCCGTCCTGCTGGATCAGGAACTGCTTGTTCAGTACCTCAGCGCCCAGGTACTTCACCCCGCACGCGCCGTCAACCAGGTTCTTGTTCACGATGATCTGGTCGAACAGGTTCCAGCCGCCACGGTAGATGTAGGAGCCTATGCCCTTGTCAAGCTTCTCCCAGAAGGGGTTGTAGAAACCTCCGTCCTTGGTGTTCTTGACATTCCTGACCGCTCCTAAGATCTGACTCACGGACTTGTTGAAGGGGTCGTCGTTCAGGTCGCCCATCACCACCACGCCCATCTTGGGGTCCACCTTGTAGAGCGAGTCGCAGATGTGCCGGGTCAGCGAGGCCGCGGCCTCGCGCAGCCAGCTGCTCTCCTTCTCCCCGCCTCGGCGGCTGGGCCAATGGTTCACGATCACCGCCACACGGCTGTAGCCCGCAATCTTGTTGCCCAACAGTCCCACTACGCACATCTGGTCGCGCGTGCGGAAGTTGGGCAGCTCCGGAATCGCCAGCGTGTGGTTCGTGGTGTTCAGCACGCGGAAGAACCTGGGATTGTAGATCAGTCCCACGTCCACGCCACGACGGTCCGGACTGTCGTGATGAACGATCTTATAGCCACGCTCCCTAATGTAGGTGTTGTTCACCAGGTCCTCCATGACCGTGATGTTCTCGATCTCGCTCATGCCGATCACCGCCGGTCCTTCCGGAGTGGTCTTGGTAGTCATCTGCGAGATGGCGTATCCTAACTTGTCGAGCTTCGCCCTGTATTTCTTACCGTCCCAGCGGTAGCTTCCCTCGGGGCTGAACTCGAAGTCGTACTTCCCGTTGTTGTTGATGGTGTCGAACAGGTTCTCCAGATTATAGAAAGCGATGCCGTAGGTGGCCACCTTCTTGGCGCTTGCCGGCACCACACCCGCCACGACGAGTGCCAGCACCATACATGCCGTACAGAATCTTCCCATTGTGTTGTGCGAACGGTTAGGGTCAGAAGAACTTGATTTCGCGGTCCTCCAGGCTGCTCAGCACGGCGTTGGCCAGGCTGGAGGCACCCAGACGGAACAGGTCGGCGTTAAGCCACTCGTCGCCCAGGACCTCCTTGACTACGGCGTAGTAGTTCAGCGCGTCCTGAGTGGTACGGATACCGCCTGCGGCCTTGAAACCTACGCGGCGCCCTGTCTGCTCGTAGTATTCCTTGATGCACCGGCACATCACGTACGCGGCCTCCAGCGACGCGCCGGGGTAGATCTTGCCCGTCGATGTCTTTATGAAGTCGGCGTCGCAGTACATGGCCAGGATCGACGCGCGCTTGATAGCCTCGGCCGTCTTCAGCGCCCCGGTCTCCAGAATCACCTTCAGACGGGCGTCCTTGGCCGTATGCTTCAGCTCGATCAGCTCGTCGCAAAGCTCCTCGTAGTTCTCGTCGCGGAACATGCCAAGGTTCAGCACAACGTCAACTTCCTGCGCGCCGGCCTCCACCGCCAGTGCCACGTCGGCCACCTTCACGGCCGTGAACGTCTGGCTGGAGGGGAAACACCCCGCAACCACGCATACATCAACGCCGTCTACGTCAAGATGGTCCTTGACAACCTCGGCGAAATTGGAATAGACACAGATGGCGGCGACATGGCCGTACTGCGGGTACTCCGCGTCGAAATCATTGACACGGTTGGTGAACTTGGCGACGCTGCGGTCCGAATCCTCGCTGCTCAGCGTGGTCAGGTCGATGGAGTTCAACAGGAACTTGAATACTTCAGGATTGGCATACTGCGATGCCTTGTCTACTATCTTGGCTACTTCGGCGGCAACCGTGGTGTCGTCACCGACTACCTTGCTGTTGCCTATCGCCTGATGGTATCTGTCCATATCTATCTTGATTTATGTTTTTAATGGTATTGAATGCAGTCAGCGGCCGCGGCGGTTGGGTATGACCGCCTTTCATGTATTAACAAATACCCGCGCTGTCAGTCTGCAAAGATATGGATATTTTGCCAAAATTTAAAACATTTTATATAACGAAATAAATAAATTTTAACAATCAGGGTCCTTTCAGGAACAATTATTTGCGTCTTGGCGCAATTTTGTCGGGATTTTTTGCAATAAAGTCCTCCCAGGATTTCGGGCCTTTGGGCAACGACGGCTTGGAGGTTTCGTAGAAATGGGTCAGTGCCACGGCCAGGGCGTCTGTTGCATCGAGGAAATCGGGCATCTGGTCGGCCGACAGGCCCAACAGATGCCGCAGCATGTTCGCCACCTGCTCCTTGCTGGCCTGTCCGTTCCCGGTCACGGCCATCTTGATGAGACGTGGGGCATATTCGGCGATGGGCACGTCACGTGCCAGACATGCGGCCATTGCCACACCTTGAGCCCGTCCCAGCTTTAGCATGGACTGGACGTTCTTGCCGAAGAATGGTGCCTCCAGCGCCACCTCGTCGGGCAGATACTGCGCCACAAGGCCCAGGACACGCTCATAGATGCGGTGCAGCCGCATGTAGTGGCTCTCAAGCTTGTCCAGCTTGATCACACCCATCACTATCACCTCCGGCTTGCGGCCGGCAATGCCGAGCAGCCCGTAGCCCATGATGCGGGTTCCCGGATCGATGCCCATGATGACGCGGTCGTATTTCTTAAGTTCCGGCATAGGGTGGAGATTCTTGAGTTTATGGGGGGGTTATGGGATTTATGGGAGGTGGGGAATGATGTGAACAGTCACAGTGGGATAGTCTCGAAGACGGAAGTGAAGAAGACTGCGTTCGGCCCGAAATGCTTCATGAAGCGCATCGCCACGGACTGGAGAGGACCGTCGGCCCATTGAACGAGACTGACGATGTCGTCGAACTCCATCTGGAAGGCCATGCTATGGGCCTGCTCTTCCCCGGCCTCCTGGCCTGCTGCCATCCGCAGCGCCGACAGCCGCGGTGCCGTTCCGTCACCTGTCAGTTCCGGCATCTGTGTACGGAACCACTGCAGGAATTCCGACTCCCTGCCCGGCTCCATCATGAATGTAGTGTTGTGTATCAACATATTCCTGATTTCGCTTATTAATTCGGCTAAATCCCGATTAATCTTGATGAATCCCGATTAGTCCTGATTAATTCCGGTCAATCCAACAAAAAAATTGGGACCAAGCTGTAAGCCTGGTCCCTTTTGAGCCTCTTGTCGGATTCGAACCAACGACCCCGAGATTACAAATCACGTGCTCTGGCCAACTGAGCTAAAGAGGCAGATGGGCGAGCTATCTGCATCGCACCGCTACAACCCGCTACCCTTGCTTCGGTCAAGACCTGGGGGATTAACGGGGAGCTGGTCGTCCAGGACTCACCCGGGCACAAAATTACAACTTTTTTTGATTCCGGCCAAATTTTGCACCAAAAAAGATATTAAAAATACTTAATTCCCTCCTTTTCGCCCTTTCTATCTGTGCTGGGGCGGAAGCCGAGGTTACCTCTGTGCTGAGGCCCTCATTTCCGGCGCTTGTTGCCACCACGGCTACGGGGCTTGCCCGACTTCGCCTCATGGCGCTTGCCCGGCTTATCGGGGCGCAGCGGCTTGTTGGGATTGCCCTTGTCGTCGATCAGCGCGAAGTCCAGCTGCTTGCTCTCCAGGTCGGCGCGCGCCACCTGCACCTTCACGCGGTCGCCAAGCGTATACCGCACGCCATGACGGCGTCCGATCAGGCAGTAGTTCTTCTCGTCCAGGTCATAGTAGTCGTCGGCCAGGTCGCGGATGGGCACCAGACCCTCGCACATCGACTCGTCAAGCTCCACGTAGAAGCCCCACTCCGTCACGCCGGAGATGACCCCCTCGTAGATCTGGCCCATGCGGTCGCGCATGTATTCCACCTGCTTGTAGCGTATCGAGGCGCGCTCGGCATTCGAGGCCAGGACCTCCATGTCCGAGCTGTGGCGGCATTCCTCCTCGGTCTTGATGCGGTCCACGCTGCGGGCGCCCTCGGCATACCGCGCCAGCAGGCGGTGCACCATCATGTCCGGATAGCGGCGTATGGGCGACGTGAAGTGCGTATAGTACGGCATGTTCAGTCCGTAGTGACCCACGTTCTCGGTGGAATAGTTGGCTTTGGCCATAGAGCGGATGGCCAGAATGGAGAGCATGTTCTCCTCACCTTTGCCCTTTACGTCGCGCAGCAGGCGGTTCACGCTCTGGTTCACGCGGCGCGAGCTGCCGTCGGTCTCCAGCCTGTACCCGAACCGGGTGGCGATCAGTGCCAGGTTCGCCAGTTTCTCAGGATCCGGATTGTCATGCACACGGTAGACGAAGGTCTTCGCCTTCTTCCCCTTGGGCACCTTGCCTATGGACTCGGCCACGGTCAGATTGGCCAGAAGCATGAATTCTTCGATCAGCTTGTTGGAATCCTTGGATTCCTTGAAGTATACGGAAACGGGCTTGCCGGTCTCGTCAATCTCGAAACGCACCTCGGCGCGGTCGAACTCCAGGGCTCCTTCCTGGTAGCGGCGGCGGCGCAGTTCCTTGGCCAGTCCGTTCAGGATGTTGATTTCCTCCGCGTAGTCGCCCTGTCCGGTCTCGATGCGTTCCTGAGCCTCCTCGTAGGTGAAGCGGCGGTCGGACTTGATGACCGTACGGCCTATGCGGCTACGCACCACATTGGCCTTGTGGTCCAGTTCGAAAATGGCGGAGAACGTCAGCTTCTCCTCGTTGGGACGCAGCGAGCAGAGTCCGTTGGACAGACGCTCGGGCAGCATCGGGATGGTGCGGTCCACCAGATAGACCGACGTGGCGCGGCTGCGCGCCTCCCGGTCGATGATGGTGTTGGGATGCACATAGTGCGTTACGTCGGCGATATGGACGCCAACCTCGTAGTTGCCGTTGTCCAGACGACGGATGGAGAGCGCGTCGTCGAAGTCCTTGGCGTCACGCGGGTCGATTGTGAAGGTGGTGACGCCTCGGAAGTCCTCGCGCTTGGCCACCTCCTCGGGAGTGATGCCGGCATCTATCTTCTCGGCAGCCTTCTCCACGGTCTCCGGATATTTATAGGGCAGTCCGAACTCAGCCAGGATGGCGTGCATCTCGACGGTGTTGTCGCCCTTGGCTCCCAGGATGTCGATGATCTCGCCGCGCGGATTCATCTCGTCGTCACGCCACTGCGTGATGCGGACCACGGCCTTCTCGCCGTTCTTGCCACCCTTCAGCTTGGAGCGAGGGATGATGATGTCTGCCGCCAGGAACCTGGAGTCCGGTATCAGGGCCGCGTAGTTCTTCTCAACCTTCAAGGTGCCGACGAACTGCTGGTCCTTGGCCTCGACAATCTCGATGACCTGGGCCTCAGGCTCGGCTCCTCGACGCGCCGCGCTGACCACCACCCGGACCTTATCGCCGTTCAGCGCGTGCATCGAGTTGCGTTCGGCCACGAAGATCTGCTCGTCCTCAACGATCACGGCGTTCTTGCCGTTGCTGCGGCGCACGAACGTGCCGATGTTCTCCGTGCCGCGGTTGGCCGCCGCACGGTATTTGCCCAACTCGATCTCAACTATATCGCCTACCGCCGACATCTCGTCCAGTACGTTCAGGATGTCCATGCGGTTCGACGCATGCGTCGCTCCGATGCCGTACGCTATCTGCTTGTAGTTGAAACTCTGCTTGCTCTGCCGCTGCAGGAACTCCATAATCATCCGCGGCAGGTCCTTCTTGTGGATGCGCGCCAGCTTGTCGCCCTGGGTCTTATTATTATTCATATTCATCGTAATTTCTATTCGTTTCGGAATTCCGGACTGGCTTGGAATCCTTGTTTAAAATGCGGAATCGGTCGTGATTCTATCTTATTTAACAATTCAGGGTATCGCATTCTCCCCGACAAGTGCAAATATACAACATTTTTTCCAATATTTTTGGTGGACCAACGAGTTTTTATTTAATTTGTGCAACGAAACAACTTATCATACCATGAACAGAAAAGCAATGTTGATAGCGGCGCTGATCGGCGGCACATGTTGCCTGTACGCTTCAGCCGAGCCGGAAATCGAGAATCCGGACTCCACCGGGTTCACCTTCACCGATGTAAAGATCAATCCCCACGGGGCGGTCTACGACCAGAACAAGTCAGGCACCTGCTGGGCCTTCTCGGGCCTATCTACCCTTGAGGACAACGTCCTGCGCAAGACGGGCAAAGACGTGCACCTTTCGGAGATGTTCGTAGTGCGCAACGCCTACATCGACAAGGCCAGGAAATTCATGCGCATGAACGGCAAGATGAACTTTGCCCAGGGCGGCAGCTTCGCCGACGTAACCGAGATGACCAGGAAGTACGGCGCGATGCCGGAGTCCGTCTACCAGGGCCTGAACTACGGCGAGAAGAAGCATTCGCACTATGAGATGGCCGACGCGCTGGAGGCATACCTGAACGCAGTGCTGGCTCGCGGCGAGAAGAACAAGAAACTCACCACCGCCTGGCTGCCGGGGTTCGTCGGCATCCTCGACGCATACCTGGGACCCGTGCCCGAGACCTTCATATTCGAGGGCAAGACCTACACCCCGCAGCAGTTCGCCAGCGAGCTGGGAATCGAGCCGGAGAATTTCGTCAACGTCACAAGCTTCACCCATCATCCCTTCTACGAGGACTTCATCCTGGAGATTCCCGACAACTGGCAGTGGACCTACTCCAAGAACATGCCTATGGACGACATGATGCGCGTGCTGGACAATGCCCTCGACAAGGGCTACACCGTATGCTGGGCCGCCGACGTGTCGGAGGGAGGTTTCAAGTGGAAGAAGGGCTACGCCCTGCTTCCGGCCCAGAAAGGCGAGAAGGACATGACCGACACCGAGCTGAGCCGCTGGGTCAAGCTGAGCGACAAGGACCGTCAGGACGCCCGCTTCGACATCAAGGGCCCCGTCAAGGAGGAGGATGTGACTCAGGAGAGCCGTCAGCAGGGTTTCGACAACTACGAGACTACCGATGACCATGGAATGGTTATCGTCGGCACTGCCAAGGACCAGGAGGGCAACAAATACTACAAAGTCAAGAACTCCTGGGACACCAACCAGCTCTACGACGGCTTCATCTACGTCAGCGTCCCCTACGTCAAGGCCAAGACTCTGGGACTGGGCGTACACAAGGATGCAATCCCCTCGGATATCGCTAAGAAATTCGCGAAATAATCCATTCTCAGAGGGTTAAGAAATTCCTTGATTCCTTATAATGCTCTGATCATAAACATATTGACGCGCATACCGAAGGCACCGCTGGACGATTCCAACGGTGCTTTTTATATGTCAAAGGTGCATTTTCAGCAATTTTTGGCCTTTTCGCACTCCTCCGCCACCTCATCCAGGTCGGTGACGACATCATCGTCGATGATGACGACGCATTCGCGGTCATCGGCGTCGGCGGGGTCGATAGGCTCCGGCTCCTGCGGAACTAACTTGGCGGCGTAGTCGGCCTCGGCCTTGAGGAAATCCTGGGGCCGGCGACTCATGGCTGTCCTCACCTCGACCAACGCCTCGAAGTTATGCAGGCTGAAATTCCGCCGCGTTGCGGCCGCCAGGCCGGCGGCGTAGGCCTGCGTCCATTCCTGGCGCGGCAGGATGTAGAAGGGATCCGTGTCCGGCTCGAACAGTCCCTTGGCGTTGGCGATGGCGTATCTGATTGTATCCAGACTGCCCGCTCTGCCGGGGCGCTCCGTCACGATTTCCATAAGTATGCCGCGTACGGTCCGGATATCGCCTGCCTTGATGGCGTTCTCTATTCTTTTATGCGTCTTGTCCATGATTTTGGGAGATTTGGGAGTTATGGGTGTAATGGATGATGCCGGAGGTTTATGTCCGGAATTCAGAATTAGAACAAGACTCTTGGGATATTGGTTTGTGTCCGGAAAGTTGTCTGAACTGATTTTTATTCCTGCTGCGCCTCCTCGGGATGGAAATGGTTCCAGAGTATGGTGGCGCGCGACTTGCCGACGGCCTGTGCGATACTGTCGTATTCAGCCTCCCTGAGGCGCTTCAGCGACTTGAAGGTCTTCATCAGTATGGCGGCAGTGGCAGGTCCTATCCCATTGATGCCGTCCAGCTCGCTTGCGGTCTGTCCTTTGCTGCGGCGGTCGCGATGATGCGTGATGCCGAAGCGGTGCGCCTCGTCGCGCAGGGCCTGGATCACCCGCAGGCTCGGCGATTTCTTGTCCAGATACAGCGGCAATGTGTCGCCTGGATAGTAGATCTCCTCCAGTCGTTTGGCTATGCCCACCAGCGACACCTCCCCGCGGATGCCCATCTCGTCGAAGGCCTCCACGGCCGCGCTCAGCTGCCCCTTGCCCCCGTCCACCACCACAAGCTGCGGCAACGGCTCCCCCTCCGCCATCATGCGCGTGTAGCGGCGGTGCAGCACCTCCTTCATCGACGCGAAGTCGTCTGCACCCACAACAGTCTTGATGCAGAAGTGGCGGTAGTCACGCTTCGACGGCTTCCCGTTGCGGAACACCACGCAGCTGGCCACCGGATTCGTCCCTTGTATGTTGGAGTTGTCGAAGCATTCTATGTGTCGTGGCTCCGTCGGAAGCCTGAAATCGCTCTGCATGCGCTGCATCAGCAGGTCCGTCTGGCGGTCGGGATTCAGCGCCTCGCGCTGCTTCTCGATGTCGTTCATATACTGCGTTGCGTTCTTCAGGCTCACCTCCAGCACGCGCCGTTTGTCGCCGCGCTGAGGCGTCACGAACTCCACTCCAGCGAACTCCACGTCCGGGTTGAACGGCACCAGCACCGTCTCGAACTTGCGGCCGAATCGGTTGGCGACCTCGCCGATGGCGCGCGAAAGTATCTCCTCAGGCGTTGTCTCCGAGGATTTACCGGCGCGGAACTCCATGTTGAGGCTCTGCGTCACGGCTCCTCGGTGCAGATGCATGAAGTTCACGAAGGCCCGGTCCTCGTTGTCCACATATGCGAAGACGTCCACGTCGGGCATCGCCCGCTCGCCGATCACGCTCTTGGCGTTGTAGCGCCGCAGCAGCTCGTAGCGCTCCTTGACCTCCTGCGCCTCCTCGAACCTCCATTCGGCGCTGAGACGTTCCATCTCCTCCTTCAGGTTGCTCTCCAGCTCCACGGTCTCGCCGTTCAGGATCTGACGCGCCCGGGTTATGTAGGCACCGTATTGCCCGGGACTCACCAGGCCGCGGCAGGCGCCGCCGCACTTCTTGATGTGATAGTCCAGGCAGAGGCTGTACTTGTTGCGGGCAATGCTCTTCTCGTCAAGCGCGTGCCGGCAGCTGCGCAGCGGATAGGTCTCGCGGATCAGGTCCAGCACCGTCTTGGCCGACGACACGTTGGAGTACGGACCGTAATAGCGGCCCTCTATCCCCCGCTCGCGCGTCATGAAGATGCGTGGGTACAGCTCCTTGGTGATGACTATCCAGGGGTAGGACTTGTCGTCCTTCAGCAGGACGTTGTAATGCGGCTGGTACTCCTTGATCATGGCGTTCTCCAGATGGAGGGCGTCCTCCTCGGAGTGGACCACGATGAACCGCATGTCGGCGATGCTGCGCACCAGCAGATTGGTCCGTGTGGTGTCGTGGCGGCGGTTGAAGTAGCTCGATACGCGCCGCTTCAACCGCTTCGCCTTGCCCACGTAGATCACCCGTCCCGTCCTGTCCAGATACATGTACACACCGGGGGAGTCCGGAAGTCCCAGAATCTTCTGCCGCAGTTTCGGCCCCGGTCGATTGTCAAGCAGGTCCTGCCGCGTGCGTTCCTCGTGGATCTCCAGATCGAATCCCCCGATTTCATCGATGTCGCGTCCGGTGCCCGCCAGGAGTTCCTCCACCTCGTGACGGGATGTGCCGTTATGTTCCGCTTCGTTGCTCAATGCGAATTGTATTTTAGAACTTCATCAGCGATGTCACCTCGCAATCCTCGGGCAGCACGTCGCGCCCGTGAAGGGCCTCGAGCTCGCAGACAAAATTGATGTAGATTTTCTTCGGATTCATCGATTTCACAAGCTCGTAGCAGGCCAGCATCGTGCCGCCCGTGGCCAGCAGGTCATCGTGTATCACCACCACGTCGTCCGAGGTAATGGCGTCGCTGTGCAGCTCGATTGTGTCCGTGCCGTATTCCTTGGCATAGGTCTTCTTGATTGTCACTGCGGGCAGCTTGCCCGGCTTGCGCGCGGGCACGAAACCGCATCCCAGCTCGTACGCAAGTATCGAGCCTCCGATGAATCCGCGGCTTTCAATGCCTACCACCTTGGTGACACCCTTGTCACGGTACAGGTCGGCCAGCGCCCGGCTCATGACATGCAGCGCCTCCCCGTTCTTCAGGAGCGTCGTCAGGTCCTTGAACTGAATACCCATCGTGGGGAAATCCGGAATGTTCCGGATCAGTCCTTTCAAATCCTTTACTTCCATTTCTTGTTGTTATATGATTTATAAGAATTATAAGAGTTATAAGAGCCTCCGGAATCCGCACGCCTTTCCGATGAACTCCGACAAACCACTTTAAGAATTGTTCCACGTGGAACAATCGCAAGCTAACTTCATCTGCCCAAAAGCAATAGCAGTATGCTGATGTCGGCCGGACTCACCCCGGGGATGCGCCCGGCCTGCCCTATCGTGGCTGGCCGGATGCGGTCCAGCTTCTGCCGTGCCTCGGTCGAGATGGACTCGATCTTCAGGAAGTCATAGTCGGCCGGTATGCGGACATTCTCCAGCCGTTTCTGCTTAGCTGCAAGCTCTGCTTCGCGGGCTATATAGCCGGAGTACTTCAGGATGATCTCGGCTGCCTGTATAATCTCATAACGTCTGACACCGCCGTTACGGTTGTCGATCTCATCAAGTTTCTGCCGAACTTTGGGCACAAGGTCGGCGAGCGTCAGGAACGTCATCTGGGGACGCTTCACCAGGTCGGCCACCTTGACCGAGGCCGTCAGCGGCGCTGTGCCCATCTGCTCCAGGGCTGCGTTCAGCGTCGCCTCGGCCTTGACGTTGGTGTTCTCGGCCCATTCGATCAGCGCGTCGCGCTCGGCGCGCTTCGATTCCATCGCGTCATAGCGCTGGCGGGTGGCGAGGCCGATTTCGTAGCCGAGTGGCGTAAGCCGCATGTCGGCGTCGTCCTGCCGCAGCAGGATACGGTACTCGGCCCGCGAGGTGAACATGCGGTAGGGCTCGTCGACTCCCTTCGTGACGAGGTCGTCGATCAGCACGCCTATGTAGGCCTGGTCGCGCCCCAGTACAATGGGTTCCTTGCTCTGCGTGGCCCTGGCGGCGTTGATGCCTGCCATCAGGCCTTGCGCGGCCGCCTCCTCGTAACCGGTCGTGCCGTTGACCTGACCGGCGAGATAGAGTCCTTCGATTCGCTTCGTCTCCAGGGAATGCCTTAGTTGTGTCGGGTCGAAGTAATCGTATTCGATGGCATAACCGGGGCGGTACAGGTGTACGTCGGCCAGCGCCGGGATATGCTCCAGCGCCCGTACCTGGATCTGCCAGGGCATCGAGCTGGAAAAGCCGTTGATATAGTATTCCTCCGTCTCCTCGCCTTCTGGTTCAAGGAACAGCTGGTGCGAGTCCTTGTCGGCGAACGTCACCAGTTTGGTCTCGATGGACGGGCAGTAGCGGGGTCCGGTGCTCTGGATCGAGCCGTTGTACATGGGCGACTCGTCGAGATGCTCGGTGATCTCGGAGTGGCATTCCTGATTGGTACGGACTATCCAGCATGGCCTCTGGCGGAGCGTACGGCGCACGTCGGACAGGAAGGAGAATTTCTCGTCGGTGTTGCTGTCGCCGTCCTGACGCTCGGCCTGAGCGAAGTCGATGGAGCGGCCGTCGATACGCGCCGGCGTACCGGTCTTCATGCGGCCGGTGACGAATCCCAAGGATGCCAATTGCTCGGTGATGCCGGTGCTGGCTTGCTCGGAAATGCGGCCTCCGGGCAGCTTGGTGGCGCCGAAATGCATCAGTCCGTTCAGGAAGGTTCCGGCTGTCAGGACCACTTTCGCGGCCTTGAACTCGATGCCGAGGGCCGTCCTGACACCGCCGATCCTGAGGCTGGTCTCCCCTTCCGAATCATCGATTATAAGTCCCGTGACGTTGTCCTGGAACATCTCCAGACCGGGGGTCCGCTCCAGCGTGCGGCGCCATTCGTGGATATATTTCTCGCGGTCGCTCTGGACGCGGGGCGACCATACGGCGGGTCCTTTGGAGCGGTTCAGCAT
>DXXK01000003.1 GCA_019416425.1 Bacteroidales bacterium | reverse complement strand
GAGTAGGGATGAATATGGACATGAGTAAAAACTCGATGGAAGTTAAAAATATGGCAAAATGAAACAATACAGAGATGATTTTGACAAAAATAGTGTAAATTTTTGTATAAAATGTTAACTTTGTAAAATATTATAGCAAATTGTAAAGGGGGTGAAAATAATGAGGTTTCTAAGTGCAAAATACAGCACTAAATCAAAAACATGTTGCAGAACATATAAATATTTTTGCAAACAATTGATAATGGTGTTAACTTTGCAACGTCAAACAACAAGGATGTTTGGCAAATTAACCTTAATACCGCGAGCCTTAAGTCTGTACCATGAGAAACAGGTAACAATATAAATGCAAACAACAGGGTAATTGATTATTATTTGACCTTAATCTGAAATGTGAAGATGACGGTGTGAATCGTTGAATCTTTAAACGAGGGAAGCTGACTAGTCAGTTTCCCTCGGTTCGTTTTTTAGAGAGGGTGGGAGTGATGGGAACAGATAAGGCTAAAGTGAAACGCAAAAACAAACACAAACACCATACAGACCTGTAAACAAACGCCATCCGGGCCCAAGACCGGATGGCGTTTCGGTTGGAATGGCTGCCGGGTTTGTGCCGGCAGTCGGATCATTTCTTTTTCGGAGCGAAGCCGCGGAGGCGGAGCAGGGCTGCGGGATCGGGCTCATGGCCGCGGAAACGCTTGAACAGCACCATGGCGTCCTCGGTGTCGCCGCTTTCCAGGATATTCTTCTTGAAGCTTGCGGCAGTCTTCTTGTCGAAGATGCCTTTCTCCTCGAACAGCTCCCAGGCGTCGGCCTCCAGAACCTGGGCCCAAAGATAAGTGTAGTAGCCCGACGAATAGCCGTCATCGCCGAAGATGTGCTTGAAGTAAGGACTGCGGTAGCGGTAGGTAATCTCCTCCGGCATGCCGATTTCCTCGGTGACCTGAGCCTCGAATGCGGCTGGGTCGTCAACCTGTGCCTGTTGACCGTACTTCATGTCAAGAAGCGCGGCTCCGGCCAGTTCGGAGGTTACGAAGCCCTGGTTGAACGTGCGGCTTGCGGTGAGCTTTTGCAGCAGTGAGTCGGGAATAGCCTCTCCGGTCTTGTAATGCTTGGCGTAGCCCTTGATTACCTCAGGCTCGAACGCCCAGTGTTCGTTCATCTGTGAGCACATCTCCACATAGTCGCGGTCCACGTTGGTACCGGCCAGACTTTTGTAGGGTGCCCGTGTCAGCATTCCCTGGAGGGCGTGGCCAAACTCATGGAAGGTGGTCTCCACCTCGTCGATGGTCAGCAGCGAGGGAGTGGTAGCGGTCGGTTTGGTGAAATTGCCCACGTTGTAGACGATGGGGCGGCGTACCTCGCCGTTAGCGTAAATGCCTGCAGGCTGTATCTGCTCCATCCATGCGCCCTGGCGCTTGGTCTCACGGGGGAAATAGTCGCACATCCATACGGCTACATGCTCGCCGGTCTTGGCGTCGATTACATCGAATACCTGAACATCCTCCATGTACTTAGGTGCGTCGGGCATGGGCACGAGCTTGACACCCCACAGTTTCTCGGTGGTGTCGAACAGACCCTTCAGAACGTTATCCACGCTGAGGTAGGGACGGAGGGCAGCCTCGTCGAAATTGTACTTCTCCTTCTTGACCTTGTCGGCATAGTAGTAATAGTCCCAGGGAGCGATCTTGAAACCGCCGCCGTTCTTGTCCACGTATGCCTGCATGTCCTTGACCTCCTCGGCCGAGCGTGCCACGGCGGGTTCGAACACCTTCATCAGCAGGTCGGTTGCGGCATCGGGTGTGCCGGCCATCACGCGGCTGGTCATCATGGTGGCGAAATCCTTGAAGCCCATGATCTTGGCCTTCTCGTTACGGAGCTTTACAATCTTGCTGATTACAGGCATGTTGGAATTCTCGCCGTAGCTTGCCAGCGAGGTGTAGCCCTTGTAGATGGCCTCGCGCAGGCCGCGGTTGTCGGCATACTGCAGTACAGGGAGACGGCTGGGAGCATGGAGCGTGAATACCCACAGGCCCTTCAGGCCGCGCTTCTCGGCCTCCTCGGCTGCCACTGCAACGGAGGATTCCGGCAGACCGGCCAGGTCATTCTTGTCATAGACAACGACGGTGAACTGGTTGGTGGCGTTCAGCAGGTTGCGGTTGTACTGTATGAACAGCTTGGAGAGTTCGTCGTTGACGCGGATCAGCTCCTTCTTCTTGTCGGCGGGAAGTGCCGCACCCTGCTCGGCGAACTCGCGGTAGTATTTCTCCACCAGGCGTTTCTGCACGGGCGTCAGCTTCATCTTGTCGCGGTTGTCGTAGACCTGCTTGATCTTCTGGAACAGAGGCTCGGAGAGCATCACGCGGTTGGAGGCGTCGTTCAGCAGAGGGATGGCCTCCTCGGACATGGCGGCGAACTCAGGAGTGTTCAGAGCCTCCATGTAGTGGTAGAAGACGCCCTGGACGCGCTCCAGGATGGGCGAGAGGTTCTCCAGCGGCATGATGGTGTTGTCGAAGTCGGGCGTGGCGCGGTTCACGATGATGGCGTGGAGGTTGCGGTCCTGCTCCTCGATGCCGGCCTTGATGGCGGGGATGAAGTCCGCCGTAGTGATCTGCTCGAACGGCGGAATCTTGTACTTCGTGGTGTATTCCGTAAGGAATGGGTTCTGATGTTCTTGTGCCATAATGGTGGGTGATTGGCATGCGAGTATGGCCGCGCATGCCAACAGTGTCATGTGTTTCATTATGTAATGTTGTTGTTTGGTGCAAATATAATGAAAAAAATCCGGAATTAAGGCTAATCCCGGAAAAAATATCAAAATAACCTGACGGCTGGGTCAGTTGTTTGCGGACTTTCCCTGCTCGAACTCGAAGGTGGCGACCAACGGATAGTGGTCGGAGGTCTTGATCTTACCCTTCTTGACGCTGAGGGGATACAGTGGGCCACGGTACATGATCTGGTCGATATGGAACCAGAACAGATGCTTGTTGTAGGTCACCATCGGACCGAAACCCACCTGGGCGTAGGCATCCTTGAAGCCTTCCTTCTCCATCATGCGCCAAGCGTAGGATTCCGGCACGTCGTTGAAGTCGCCGCAGACAATGGTGGGTCCCTGGAATTTCCTGACCACGTCGCTGATAAGGCCGACCTGCTGGCGATGATACCTGAAGGCCTCCTTCAGTTTGTGGAAGATGGTGTTCTTGAACTCGCTGGCGCTTTCCTTGGCGGTATCCACCGACTTGATGTCGGTCACGACGTTACGCTCCTGGTCGGTCAGCCCGGGGGAATAGAGATGGACGTTGACCAGCAGCAGGGGATGGTTGGGGACGTCCACCTCGTAGAAGCTGAAGAAGCGGAGCAGCCTTGGGTCGTCGATATAGTCCGGCACGCCGCCCAGGGTATTCTGGATCACTTTGTCCATCGGTACGACACGCACGGGATACTTGCTGAACACGCGGTTGTCCCATCCCGGCTCGAAGGCGCTGTGCGGATACTGCCTGTTCCAGCGTGCCTGGTATCGTTCCAGCTGCGGCGGCTCGCCGTTGCCCCAGCCTGTGCATTCCTGCAGGCAGACTATGTCGGCATCGGTATCGAGGATGAACTGCAGTCCGGCGTTGTCGGGCTGGTCGGTGGTGCGGCCGCCCCTCGGATCCGTTTTTGGCTCGTAATTCTGGTCCCAGCCATGCAGCCAGTTCCACGACAGGAGCGTGAACTGCTGCGCTCCGGGCGATGGATTGCGCTCGGACTTCAGCGGGAACACACCCATCAGCGGACCCCAGATGGCCACCAGTGTAGCCACGCCGATGGCTCCGGTAATCCAGCGCTTGGCCAGGAACCACAGCACGGTGATGATCATGGTCAGTATGGCCATGTAGGGCAGAGCCATCACCATCACGCCAAGGAATCCCACATAACGGGTGTCAGCGTATCCGCCATAGGCAGATACAATAGTGATTGCGAATATTATTATCGAGATGATACGCAGCACGGCGCGGGCCATCGGTTTGACAATAGGCAGAAACATAATCAGTCTTGTTGAAGAATAATCAGTCTAATTTTTGCGAGATCTCGTCCAGAAGAGCCTTCTCCTTGCGGGTCAGGGAATCGAAACCGGAGACTCGGACCTTGTCCAGCAGACGGTCCAGCGTCTGCTCGGGCGTTTCCTGCGCGGGATGGGGACTACGCAGCTGCCTGCCGGAGCGCAAGGACTTCGGCGCACGTCGCCGAGGCGTCTTATCGGCGCGGGCGCGGGCCATCCGTCGCCAGGCGATCAGCAGGAACGGGAACAGCGCGCCGCCGAGGTGTGCGCAATGCGCCGAGATTCCCGTGGATCCCAGCAGGGTGATGACGATCGTGACGATGGCGATCCATTTCAGTCGGACATTGCCGATCAGCAGCAGAGGCACCTCGCGGTCGGGCTGCCGAACGGCGGTGTATGCCATCAATGAGAGAATTGCTGCCGACGAACCCATCAGGAATGATCCCGGGGCATTCAAGGTGCCTGCGATAAGGTAGCATATGCCTCCGGCCACGCCTCCGCCCACATACAGCGTCATCGCCGTGCGGCTGGAGTCAGTGTCGGCCAGCATCCGTCCGAACCATACCAGCCACAGCATGTTGAACAGCAGCTGCAGAACGTCGGCCTGGGCGAACATGTAGGTCAATATGGTCCAGGGATGCGTTACGGCATCCATGAACCGGAGCGGCAATGCGAAGATGGTGAAGATCCAGGCCCCGGAAACGCCGGCCACAGCCTGCAGTCCCATCGCCAGCCATATCACCATGGCCACGGCAAGGTTGACGGCGCACAGCCACATCACCGGGCGGTCGGTGATGAAATATCTAAGTATAGGGTTCACCGGCCAAATGTCTTAATAGAATCCATTGCCATGCAGTTTGCCTTGCTTCTTCCAGATCAGCAGAATGACAAGACCGAACAGCATGCCGCCGAGGTGGGCGAAATGCGCCACCGTACCGCCGCCGCTGACGCCCAGGAAGAATTCCAGCACGCCGTAGCCAAGCACCATCCATTTGGCCTTGATGGGAATGGGTATGAAGAACAGATATAGCGGCATGTTGGGGAAGACGAAGGCGAATCCCAGCAGCAAGCCGAAGATGGCGCCGGAGGCGCCGATGGTGATCATGGAGTTCTTCATCATCTCCATATTGCTGATGATGCTCATGTCATGGTTGGCGATGGCTGCGTTGATGGCTTGCTCCATATGTTCGTAGGTCAGACCGTTCAGCCGGGCCATGTCGGAGATGTAGTCATGCTCCCATGTCATGCCCCATACGGCCTCCTGTACCAGGGCGGCGCCGATACCGCATATGATGTAGAACACAAGGAATCGGCTCTGTCCCCATGTCCGTTCCAGGATGGGCCCGAACATGAACAGCGTGAACATGTTGAAGAGCAGATGTATGATGTTGCTGGAGTCATGCATGAACATGTAGGTGAACAGCTGGCCGAACTTGAAGTCCTCTGCACCGAAATAGTGGAGGGCACAGTGCGGATAGAGACTCTTGGCGGTGAAGCCGGGGAACAGGAATTCCACCAGCCAGACCAGGGTGCAGATTATAATCAGGTTCAATGTGACCGGCGGTATGTTGAGCCGGCGGGGGGTATATGCATTCATAATTCAAGAATTCGCTAACACTATAACGAAAAAAACGGCAAAATAGGTAAAAATAAGGGGTATTTATAAAAAAGAACGTGAAATTATTTGTTAATAGCATAAATAATAGTATATTTGTCGGCGCAAGCATGGAAGTTGTTTAGACTTATTTAAGAAAGTTTAAGAACCGGCTTGGATCAATTCAAAAAATCGGACCGACTTAGTGAAAAACATACACAAACCCAAATAAAATTCAGAGACATGAACAAGACAGATTTGACCAATGAAGTTGCGGCAAAGGCAGGCCTGAGCAAGGTAGATGCCAAGAAGGCTGTGGACGCGGTATTGGAGAGCATCGAGCAGGCGCTCGCAAATGATGACAAGGTGCAGCTGATTGGTTTCGGCACATTCAGCGTAGTCGAGAAGGAGGCCCGCACGGGCATCAATCCCCGCACCAAGGAGAAGATCGAGATAGCCGCCCGCAAGGTGGTCAAGTTCAAACCGGCTGCCGAGCTCGGAAAATAAACCGACAGGATATGAAGAGCAAAAGCGGACCCTCGGGCCCGCTTTTTTACGCTCCTTAACGCAGAAAGTATTGGTCAATTAGCTGAAAAATGCTAAATTTGCACTTTAATATATATTAAGGAGTAAATTAAGGACAATAATAATGACAATAGAGGAAGTAATCAAGCGGGGCGCGGCCGAAGCGCTGCGGGCCCTGTACGGACTGGAGGTGGATGCCGAGGGCATTCAGCTTGACCCGACGCGCAAGGAATTCGAGGGAGACGTCACGCTGGTGGTGTTCCCGTATCTGAAGGCATCGCACAAGGCTCCGCAGGCCACGGCCCAGGAGATAGGCCAGTGGCTCGTCGCGAATGTGCCTGCGGTGGAGAAGTACAACGTGATCAAGGGCTTCCTCAACATCGTGATCAGCCAGCACTACTGGCTGGATGTGTTCCGGGCCATAGCCGAGAATCCCGAATACGGTCTGGTGAAGGCCGGAGAGGACAGCCCGCTGGTGATGGTGGAGTATTCGAGTCCCAACACCAACAAGCCTTTGCATTTAGGCCATGTGCGCAACAACCTGCTGGGTTACTCGCTGTCGGAGATCCTGAAGGCCAACGGCAACAAGGTGGTCAAGACCAACATCGTGAACGACCGGGGCATCCATATCTGCAAGTCGATGCTGGCATGGCAGAAATGGGGCAACGGCGCGACACCCGAGAGTGTGGGCAAGAAGGGCGATCATCTGATCGGCGATTTCTACGTGGCGTTCGACAAACACTACCGTCAGGAGGTAAAGGAACTGATGGAGCAGGGCATGAGCGAGGACGAGGCCAAGGCCGCGTCGCCGCTGATGCAGGAGGCGCGCGAGATGCTGGTACGCTGGGAGCAGAACGACCCCGAGGTCCGCAAGCTGTGGGAAACGATGAACAGCTGGGTTTACGCCGGCTTCGACGAGACCTACAAGCGTCTGGGCGTGGACTTCGACAAGATATACTATGAATCGCAGACCTATCTGGAGGGGAAGGATCTGGTGCTTCGCGGTCTGGAGGAAGGCAAGATGTACCGCAAGGAGGACGGCTCCGTATGGGCCGACCTGACCGACGAAGGCCTGGACCAGAAACTGTTGCTCCGTTCGGACGGAACGTCGGTCTATATGACCCAGGACATAGGCACGGCCAAGCTGCGCTTCCGCGACTTCCCCATCGACAAGATGGTGTATGTGGTCGGCAACGAGCAGAACTATCACTTCCAGGTGCTGGCCATATTGCTGGACCGCCTGGGCTTCAAATGGGGCAAGGATCTGAAGCACTTCAGCTACGGTATGGTCGAGCTGCCGGAAGGCAAGATGAAGAGCCGCGAGGGAACGGTGGTGGATGCCGACGACCTTATGGACACGATGGTGGCCGACGCTGCCGAGATGGCTGCCGACCGACTTGCCGAGATGCCGGAGGAAGAGGCACGCGAGGTGGCCCGCAAGGTGGGACTCGGCGCTCTGAAATACTTCCTGCTGAAGGTGGACCCGCGCAAGAACATGATGTTCAATCCCAAGGAGAGCATCGACTTCAACGGTGACACGGGTCCCTTCATCCAGTACACCTACGCGCGTATACGCTCGGTTCTGCGCAAGGCCCAGGAGGCCGGTTACGGACAAGGCGAGCTGGCAGCGCCCAACAAGAAGGAGACGGAACTGATACAGAAGATCGCCGACTTCCGCAATGTGGTGGCCGATGCCGGACGCAAGTACTCGCCCGCCGTCATCGCCAAATACTGCTTCGAGCTGGCCAAGGAATACAACCAGTTCTACCATGATTTCTCCATCCTGAAGGAGGAGGACGAGTCCAAGCGTAGCCTGCGCCTGAAGCTTTCGGCCGTTACGGCCAGAACATTGAAGGCCGGTTTGGCATTATTAGGTATAGAGGTGCCGGAGCGGATGTAATCCGGAGCCCGGCGGCAGGAGCCTGATTTGTGGCACGGAATTTGATAGAATATCAATTGAAAGAGTCTCTATCCATATAGAGAACCTTGACCGGCCGCAAGAATCCGGCCGATGTAAACGATAACAGAAACTTAAAACTCAAATTAATATTATGGAGTATCAGAATCAACAGACCCCTCCTCCCTACTACGGTGGTGCCGGAGCGGTGACACGGCAGACCAACGCCGTGATGAAGCGCGTGTATGTCCGTATGTTCCTTGGACTGCTGATCACCGCGTTCGTATCGCTGGGTGTGGCTTCGTCGCCCGCGGCGGTTATGTTCATATTCGGCAACAAGATTGTGTTCTGGGGCATGCTCATAGCCATGGTGGTGATGGCGTTCATGATTCCGGCACGACTCAACAAGATGTCCTCAGGTGCGGTGATCGCATGCTACCTTGTGTACGCGGCATTGATGGGCGCCTTCCTGTCGTCAATCTTCTTCGCCTACGCTCCGGGCAGCATCGCCATGACTTTCTTCATAACGTCGGGAACATTCGGAGCCATGTCGGTATACGGCTATTTCACCAAGACCGACCTGACCAAGATAGGAACCTATCTGATGATGGCCCTGTTCGGCCTGATCATCGCTATGGTTGTCAATATCTTCCTGGCAAGCAGCAAGCTTGACTGGATCATCTCCATCGTCGGTGTGCTGCTGTTCGTGGGGTTGACGGCTTGGGATACCCAGCAGATCAAGCAGCTGTCGGCCATGAACCTGAATCCTGATCTGGCCGATAAGCTGGCCACGATGGGTGCGATGAACCTGTATCTGGATTTTATCAACCTGTTCCTGTTCCTGCTGCGTATCTTCGGTGGCAACCGTGATTAAATTAATTATGGAGAAGAAGGAACTGATCGATAAGTTGGCTTCGGCGGTGATGGAGTACATCGCCGATGAGGAACTGTACGATGACAACGCCCGGTTGGTGGTGAATCCGGCCACCGGCGAAGTCAGGCTGATTGACGGCGATGAGGATGTGGACGATGACAGTCTGGACGTCTACGATGTCATGGATATGGTCCGCATGAACGCCGACGGTGTCTGGGAACCCGACACCGAGGCCATAGCAGAACTGATTGGGTAAGAACCCGTGAAATAATGAATCAGGCGGATGCCGCGCGGCGTCTGCCTGATTTTTTAGTTGATGGAAACGAAGAAGGCGGACACCGTGAGGTATCCGCCTTGCTGTTTATTCAGGTTTGGGATCAGTCCTTGTCTTTCTTGTCGCGCGGGGTGAAGGTGCGCTGGGGACGGTCGCCACGGGGTCCGCGGTCGTTGCGGGGACCACGGTCGTTACGGTCGCCGTCACGACGCGGACGGGGACCGCGATCGCCGCCTTCGCGACGGGGACGAGCCTCGCGCTCCACGTAGCCCTCGGGCTTCGGGGTCAGCACGCGGGTGGACAGGCGGAACTTGCCGGTCTTCTTGTCGATCTCGATCAGCTTCACCTTCAGCTTGTCTCCCTCCTTCAGGCCGCTGTCCTCCATGGAGTCCAGACGGTCCCAGGAGATCTCGGAGATGTGGAGCAGGCCGTCGCGGCCGGGCATGAACTCGACGAACGCGCCGAAGTCCAGGATCGAGCGGACGGTACCCTCGTAGATCTCACCCTCCTCGGGCTGAGCCACGATGGCCTTGATCTTGGCCAGTGCGGCGTCGATGCTTGCCTTGTCCTTCGAGGCGATCTCCACATGGCCCAGGCCGGTGTTCTCGTCCTCGTCGATGCTGATGGTGGTTCCGGTCTCCTCCTGGATACCCTGGATCACCTTGCCTTGCGGGCCGATCACGGCGCCTATCATCTCCTTGGGGATGTCGATGGTGACCAGACGCGGTACGTGGGGCTTGTAGTCCTCGCGGGCCTCGGGGATGGTGTCGTGGATTATGTTCAGGATGTGCAGGCGTCCCTCGCGGGCCTGGTTCAGAGCCTTCTCCAGAACCTCGTAGCTCAGGCCGTCGCACTTGATGTCCATCTGTGTGGCGGTGATACCCTTCTCGGTACCGGTCACCTTGAAGTCCATGTCGCCCAGGTGGTCCTCGTCACCGAGGATATCGCTCAGGATGGCGTACTTGATGTTGCCCGCGTCGCTGATCAGGCCCATGGCCACACCGGCCACGGGGCGCTTCATCTTGACGCCGGCGTCAAGCAGCGACAGCGTGCCGCCGCAGACGGTAGCCATGGACGAGGAGCCGTTGGACTCCAGGATGTCGCTGACAATGCGGCAGGTGTAGGGGAAGTTGTCGGGGAACATGCGCTTCAGTGCGCGGTGCGCCAGGTTGCCGTGGCCGATCTCGCGACGGCCTGTGCCTCGCTGTGCCTTGGCCTCGCCTGTGCTGAAGGGCGGGAAGTTGTAGTGCAGCAGGAAACGCTCCTTGCTCTGGTCCAGGACGTTGTCCACGATCTTCTCGTCCAGGGTGGTGCCGAGTGTGGTCGTTACCAGAGCCTGTGTCTCGCCACGGGTGAAGATGGCGCATCCGTGAGGGCCCGGGAGATAGTCGACCTCGCACCAGATGGGGCGGATCTCGTCGGTCTTACGGCCATCCAGACGGATACCCTCGTCCAGGACGCAGCGGCGCATTGCCTCCTTCTCCACGTCGTGGTAGTAGCGCTTCACCATTGCCACGCGCTGGTCCTCGTTGTAGAGTGCCAGCTGCTCCTCGGTCATCTCGGGGAGGTTGGCGATGTACTCCTCGCAGATCGCGTCGAACGACGCGTTGCGCCACTGCTTGTCGGCGCTTCCGGTCTTGGCGATGGCGTAGGCCTTGTCGTAGCACTTGTCGTGGACGTCGGCGCGCAGGGCCTCGTCGTTGATCTCGTGGTTGTACTCGCGCTTTACGGTCTTGCCGGCTTCCTTCTCCAGCTCCATGACGGCCTGGCACTGCTTCTTGATCTCGGCGTGCGCCATCTTGAGGGCCTCGAGGAGCTCGGCCTCGCTGACCTCGTTCATCTCGCCCTCCACCATCATGATGTTGTCGTAGGTGGCGCCGACCATCAGCTCGATGTCGGACTTGGCGATCTGGTCGAAAGTAGGGTTGATGACCCACTCGCCGTCAACGCGTGCTATACGTACTTCTGAGATAGGTCCGTTGAAGGGAATGTCGCTGCATGCCAGGGCTGCGGAAGCTGCCAGTCCGGCCAGTGCGTCGGGAGCGTCGTTCTCGTCGGCCGAGAACAGGATGACGTTCACGAACGTCTCAGCGTGATAGTTGTCGGGGAACAGGGGACGCAGAACGCGGTCCACCAGTCGCGAGGTCAGGATCTCGTAGTCGTTGCTGCGGCCCTCCCTCTTAAGGAATCCACCGGGATAACGACCGATGGATGCGTATTTTTCTTTGTACTCTACAGTCAGGGGCATGAAGTCAACGCCCTCGCCGGCCTCCTGGGCCGAACATACGGTTGCCAGCAACATCGTGTTGCCCATGCGCAACTCAACAGCACCGTCGGCCTGCTTGGCCAGCTTGCCGGTCTCGATCGTTATCTCACGACCGTCGGGAAGCATGATGCTCTTCTTGATTGGATTCATAAATCTTTATTGTTTCGCTATTCGTTGTTTGCTTTTTGTCGTCGAAACGGCCTGGGCCGCCTACGGTGTATTCCATTATCCTCTTACAGATAATACTTTATTGGTGTTTAAGTGCAAATTCCGTGCCAAACGTGGCTCAGAGATGCAAAACTCCGCAAAGTTAACAAAAAATCCTGACATTAACAAACCTTGCAAATTATATGGATTTGTGTTAACTTTGTGGGTAAATTAAAAACTGCAAATCCAATAGATGGAAAAACGACTTTTTGAGATATGAAGACAACAAGGATTCTGCTGGCCGTGGGCATCGCCGCGGTACTCGGCGCGGGCTGCCATCGCGAGGCCGAGTTCAAGATAGAGGGAGATGTGGCCGGCGCGGAGGGCAAGACTATGACTCTGGCCAAGGCGGATTACAATGGACGCTGGGTGGTGATGGATTCCGTCAAGATCGGCAAGGACGGTGCGTTCAGCGTCAAGTCGCCGGCTCCGGCATGTCCTGAGATCTACCGGCTTACGCTGGACGGCAACTCCATCTACATGCCTGTGGACTCCATCGAGACGCTGCATCTCAGCACAAATGCCGACGGTTTCGCCTACCGATACACGCTGACGGGGACGCCGCAGGCCGAGCGTATGGCCAGGTTCGAGAAGGACCTCCATCAGTTTGCCGCAGCCGACAGCGCCGACGCCGGCAGGTTCAAGCGCCAGGTCTACGCCGACTACATCCAGGACAGCCAGGGCGCCATCATGAGCTACTACATACTGACCAAGGTGGTGGACGGCAAACCGCTGTTCGATCCCTCGGATCCGACGGACACGAAGTACTACGCAGCAGTGGCCACTCAGTTCGAGATGTTCAAGCCTCAGGATCCTCACGGCAAGATGGTGCGCCAGGCCGCGGTGGAGTTCATGCGCAAGCGTAACTCCGACATGGGCAGGCGCAACGTGGTGGAGGCCACGGAGCTGAAGGTGCTGGATATCGACCTGCAGAACGAGAACCAGCAGAACGTGAAGCTCACGGACATGGTGGGCAAGGGAAGTCCCGTGGTTGTTGTGTTCGGCATGATGAATGAGCAGGAATCGCCGGCGTTCAACATTCAGCTGGCACGCATCTACAACTCGCGTGGCGGCAACGTGAAGTTCTACCACGTAAGCTTCGACGCCGACCAGTACGCATGGCGCGAGGCGGCACGCAACCTGCCCTGGACCACGGTGCTGGATCCCGCCGGCACCGGCTCGACGGCCCTGCGTGACTACAACGTCGGCTCGCTCCCGACCTTCTTCATCTACGATGCCGCCGGCGATCTCCGCGACCGCGCCGCGTCGCTTGAGGAACTGCAGAAGAAACTCGCTTCCTATTGATCATGGACTGGAAGGATGCGCTGGGGTCGCTGTTGCAGAGCGGCGACCTTTCCGAGGGGGACGATGTCCGGTCACCGGCTGTCGGGGATACGCCTCGGGGTGTACAGAAGGCTCCGCTGCATGTGCTGAAGGAACGTAAGGGCCGCGCCGGCAAGGTGGCGACGATAGTCGAGGGTTTCGAATGTCCCGACAGCGAGCTGCAGGAAGTGGCCAGCCGGCTGAAACGGTCGCTCGGCGTGGGCGGTTCGGCACGCGGCGGCGAGATTCTGATCCAGGGCGACCTGGTGGACAAGGTCCGCCGGCTGTTGCAGGAGTTCGGATACAGAGTCAAGTGATAAGTCATAGTTACATAGTTACGAGGTGACATGAAGCAATAGGTCGTAGTTACGAGTTACGAGGTGTTGATATGGTAGACTTGCAGCGCGCTTCGGCAGGGTCGGGCAAGACTTACGCCCTGACGAGATATTTCCTACGGTTCCTGATTGCCGTCAAGGAGGAGGATGGTCACTATCGACTGCGCAAGGCTGCGGAGATTCCGTCCGCGCTGGGGCAGATACTGGCCATAACTTTCACCAACAAGGCCACGAACGAGATGCAGATGCGTATCGTGGAGAAGCTCGACGCGCTGGCGCAGTACCGGCCCGGCCCGGACCAGAAGAAGTGGCCCGACTATATGAAGGATTTCACCGAGGAGCTGCATGCAACCCCCCAGGAGGTGCGGGATGCAGCCGTCGTGGCGCTGAAGACGCTGCTCAACAACTATTCCGACTTCAACGTATCGACCATCGATGCCTTCTTCCAGAGCGTGCTGCGCACGTTTGCCTACGAGTCCAACCTGGCCGACAGCTACCAGGTGGAGCTGGAGAGCAAGTATGTGAGCCGTATGGGTCTGAACAGCGTACTGGACGATGTGGACAGCGAGGTCAAGGACCGTGACATCCGCGAGACGCGCCGTTGGCTCAAGCTTATCATGGACAACGAGCCGGGGCATAAATGGAACGTGTTCCAGAAGAGCGACGGCGGCAGATGGGGCGACACCCCCTACTCGTCGCTGCTGGGCAAGTTCTCAAACATTGACACCGAGGACTACCGCGAGAAGCGCGATGAGCTGGACACATATCTGGATTCCGGTGTAGACCTGTACCAGCTGTATGCCGATATCGAGAATGAATTCCGGGACAGACGCAGGAAGACATTCGCCAGAGTCACGGCGACCGCCCATAAGCTGACGTCATTGATAGTGAGCGATGCATACCGTGAGGGTCGCGGTGATGTTGCCAGACCGTACAGGACGGCGGCCAAGATCCTGACGGAATGCCGGTACGACAAGCCTCCCAAGGTGACGTTCCCGGCGGAGAAGGTCTGGAGCGGCGGACCTGTCAGCAAGGAGGCCAGGCAGTTTCCGGACCTGTGGCGCGACATCAAGGGGCTGACCCTGCGGATGGAGGAGGAATACCGACAGTGGGAGGCGACGTTCCAGGACCCATGGGGCAAGCTGTGGGGGGCGTTGCGGGTCAGTTTTCCGTTCTTGGGACTGCTGAAGGCCGTGAGCCGCAAGCGGCGTGAGTACCTGGCCGAGAACGATTCCATCGAGCTGGGCGAGACCTCGCTGATACTGAACGCCATAATCGGGCCGTCGGACACGCCGTTTGTCTATGAGAGGATGGGCAACTATCTGAGCCACCTGCTGGTGGACGAGTTCCAGGACACGTCGTCGCTGCAGTGGCGCAACCTGCGGCCGCTGGTGCTGGAGAGCCTGGCCAACGGCAACGATAACCTGATAATCGGTGACGCCAAGCAGAGCATCTACCGTTTCCGCAACGCCGATTACGAGCTGATCAACTCCAAAGTCCCGTATGAACTGGAAGGCAGCGTCAATATCAAGGGCAACACCCCCGGGGAGAACACCAACTGGAGGAGCGACCGCCGGATAGTGGAATGGAACAACAATCTGTTCCATTACATAATCAGCAACCTCCACGATGCCGTGGAGCGTGATGACACCGCCAAGGAGGCTTTGTCAAGGAAATTAGGCAGCCTCTACTGTGACGTCAAGCAGGCCATACACAAGAAGGAGCGGGGCTATGTCGAGCTTATACTGGCCAATAAGCCCGAGAGGGGAGCCGTTGTGGACCGTCCCGCGGTGGAGCGGCAGGCGCTGGACCTGATACTCGATGCCCTGGACCGTGGATATGAGCCGAAAGATATATGCATACTGGCCCGTGACAACGTGAGCGGCACCTTGATGGTGCAGGCCCTGATGGATTATAATATGGAGCATCCGGGCGCGGAACAGCTCCAGTTCGTCAGTGAGCAGTCGCTTCTGGTAGGCAACTCGACGGCGGTGCGTCAGGTTGAGATCGTGCTGCGCACAGTGGCGCGCGGCGTGAAGCCTGAGGTCCGCGACGAGGAAGCAAGGCGCCGCTATGGTGTCGGAAACATCCATGAGCTGGAGAGCCATCTGCTGCTCTACCATCAGATGCATCCGGACATGACCATGTCGCAGTGCATGGAGAGCTTCATGAAGGAGGATATAGACTTAGGCGCCATCCGTGACATGCTTGATGACATGCAGTCGCTTGCGTTGCCGGCGCTGGTCGAGGCTGTGATCAGCAGTTTCGTGTCCCGGTCCGTCCGTCAGGCCGGTGCACCATACCTGGCGGCGTTCCAGGATGCCGTGCTGGAGTATTGCGACGGCCATCCGGCGGATCTTCCTTCGTTCCTTACGTGGTGGGACCGTGTCAAGCTCACCAGGTCAATATCGTCGCCCGAGGATGCCAACGCCATCCGGATCATGACCTCGCACAAGTCCAAGGGTCTGGAGTTCCCGGTGGTCATCGTGACCAATCCGCTGAGCGTCGGTACGCGTCTGGGCGACTATGTCTCGGGCAAGGAGTGGGTATGGGTAAGCAAGGAGGACCTTAGGATTCCGGATCCGGACATCGAGAAGCGGTTCCCTCCCTACATACCGGTCAACATCACCAAGAGTCTGGAGGGCACGTCGTTGCAGGATATCCTGTACATGAATTACGAGCTGGAGACCATCGACTCGCTGAATCTGCTGTATGTGACTTTCACCCGCGCCAAGAACGAGCTGTACATATTCGCCTCTCAGCCAAGCAGACAGGAGAAGGGTTGCAAGAGCGTGTACGACCTGTTGATGGATTTTGTCGGCTATGAGGAATGTAATCCTGACAATCCTGAGAAGGACTTCGATCCGTGCGCTCTTGTCACTGAGTTGAACGAGGAGAAGGCGACCGTTGTCGTGTCCTACGGAGACAAGCCGGTCGAGAAGTATGTCGAGAAGAAGGACGAGTGTGATGAGAAGCCTTCGGGTCCGGCAAAGAGGGAGCTGACGGATTATCCCAGCATTATGGTGGGGGATAAGGTAAAGATGCGCCAGGTGTCGTTGCCGGATTATAATGATGACGCGGATGACGGCGGTGACGAGGAGGACAGCAGCAATCCACGGTCCACGGGCAATGTTTGCCACGCAGTGATGGAGGGCGTCAAGTCGTTTGCCGACCTCCCGCGCGAGATCCGTCGTGTGGAGGTTTCGGGTATAGTTCCGGATGGCTCGGAGGTCATGAAGGAGCTGCGGGCGCATGTGGCTCCGGGTATGAATCCGGTGGTAGACAGATGGTTTGGCGGAGCGTCCTGCAGGGTCGTCAACGAGCGTGCGGTGCTGAAGCTGGATGAGACGCTGCGTCGGCCGGATCGCATCATGATTTACGATGACGGCAGCGTGGAAATCGTGGACTACAAGTTCGGACATCGTACCGCGGAGAGCGACCGCAGGTACCGCTGTCAGGTGGAGAATTACGTCCGGCTCATGAAGCAGGCGGGCTACGAGCGCGTCATCGGCTGGCTGTGGTATGTCTTCGAGCCGGATCCCTCGCGGCGCCTGTTAGAGGCCTCGCACTAATCTGAATAATCATATGAAGAATACTATGAAGTTTAGGATATTGTGTCTGTTGCTGGCTGTTATGGCCTGGTCGGGAGTGAGACCGGCGATGGCGGAGGAAGCCGACAGGCAGAGGGCGTTTACCGCCATGCTGTACGGCGGATTCTATCTGAACAATGCAGGAGGTCCGTGGATTGTCGAGCCTGCAATCCAGTGGAGTTTCCATAGATATTTAGGTGTGTCCCTGGGTTTTGAGATGACCAGCCAGTTCGGTAATGAGAGATCCAGCATCATGATCAATGGCCGCGAGGCATGGCTGCAGGATTCCGACCGGAATGTGGCGTGGATTATCTTCAAGCCAGCCTTTGTGGTGAAGTCGCCGAACGTGTGGCAGAGCGGGGACGGTGAATTGCGGTTATGGTTTCAGGCTGAGCCTGGAGTCAGTCTTGCCATACCGTCGCGCAATTCTATGACCTATGAGTTCCGCCCCGATCCATACGGGGCGATGCCGGGACTGGAGTCAATGAAATTCCCGAACCACGGGTTGAGATGGTTTTACTGGAACGCGCGTGTATCGTTGAATTTCGCATACCAGCGGGTATTGATAGGCCTCAACTATGGCCTTTCCGACCTGGACTACTATGCCGGTCGCCGCAACGTGACCTTTCCCGACGGCCACAGATACGAGCCACCCCACAAACGTCTCAGCCATTCCCTGACCCTCTCGGTCGGATACAGC
>DXXK01000029.1 GCA_019416425.1 Bacteroidales bacterium | reverse complement strand
CATGGAGACTCATCAGAATCCCGCCGTGGCCAAGAGCGACGGCGCCAACATGCTCCCGCTGTCCCAGGTTCCGGAGCTGCTCCGTAAGCTGACCATGCTACGCGTGGCCGTCAACGAGATGTCACGCTGAGGGTGCAGGTGATGTCGGGGCGTCCGGTTCCGCCGCAGCTCCCGGAGTGTCCGGATGCGCAGGACTAACCTGAGACTCCCGGCTCGATGAGGGAGCATCTCCGTTGCCGATATGCCGGTATGGATGGTGGTCGGCTGTGCTGACCTGCAGAATCTGTGCCGGAGTATTGGAATAGAGCCACTCCGGAGCCACTCCTGGATTCATGGGATTTCCGGACTTCTGGAAGAACGGATACGGGATGCCGGTGACGAATTCGGGACTTTTGCCCGGACTCAGATAGCCGTCGATCAGCGTGTCGCGACCCGACGGGTTCTCGAAGATATACAGATGGAATCTGTACATCATGACGGCTATGTGCTCGAATACGCCGGCCATTATGCCCTCGTACTGGAACCATTTGGATGTAGCTGTAAAGCAATATATCTGCAGCGGAATTCCGGCAGCTGTCTGTGGCAAGGTAGTGACGAATAGATCGCTGGTCTGTGATATGTCGGGATTATTCCTGAGCCACATCACCATATATGCGCGGAACATCCCTAAGTTCGTGTCGATTGTGCCGTCGGCCAGACCCTCGCTGTTGTTTACATTCTGTACTTTACCCTCGTTGCGCTGGCGCACCTTGGCGTCTATCCATTCCGCCATCAAGGGTATGTTGCGGAACTCATGCAGCATCTGGTCGGTGGTCTCCACTACACTGTCGGCATCGATCATATATGACCTCTGGATACGTCGCGTGTTTGACTGTTGCATGTTGCGGTAGTTTGTGAATCCGTTTGTAATCAGACTGTATGGAGCGACTGTGGTTACCGTCAAGTCCCAGTTGGTGATTTTTACGGCAGTAAGCGACACCTCCGACACGGTGCCGTTGGCGTTGCTGTTCGGTACGGCTATCCAGTCGCCAACATGCAGCGAATCGTTCTGGGCCAGCTGCACGCCGGCCACGACTCCGAGGATTGAATCCTTGAATATCAGCATAAGAACCGCGGCGAAGGCGCCGAGTCCGGCGAACAGGGTTCCCGGAGATTTGTTGATTAGCACCGCAGTCATGATGATTGTGGCGACAATCCATAGGAATATCTTAATGATCTGTACGATTCCCTTCAAGGGCAGTCTGCGCGTATTCTCGCGCATGTCGAGATGCATCCAAATGCAGTCGGCAAGTGTGCACATGGCGTAGGTGAACACAAGTACGACGTACACCCAGCTCAGACGCGTCAGCCATGTGGCGATTGTGACATGCTCGTAAAGGGTGAACTGAATCAGAATCAGAAAGACAAACGGCGGGATGATACGGCATAGCTTAATGAAAAAATGCCTTTCGACCAGCAGATTGTACAGCGACTGAGGGGCCTTGAACTTGATATGGCGGAGCAGCTGCACCGTCAGAGCCTTGATTACCCATCCCAGACCATAGGCCACGGCAAAGACCACGATGGAATAGACGGCCACGAATGTGTTCGTTCCGTTGCCTAAATGCAGGATGTCTATTATCCATCTCGAGAAGCTCATCAGCAGTCTCGCGATGGCATAGGTGCTTTGGTCGGCGGTCATCAGGGTTATTTTGGGCATGACCTCCTTGGAAGTCTCGATTAATGCCGTAATGCTCATAGTCGGTATGGTTTACAGTGGCGGACATGCATATATTATAATATGGAGTGTCTGCGTGGATTTATGACATTTCAACAACGAACGGGATGGAATGGTTCTGTGAGAGTGAGTGCAGCCGGGGAGTGGTATGAGCTGGAGGAGCGATAATGTAATTATATCGGGGGACTGTGCAGAATGCTCATAATGGGCAGGTTATTTTGAGTTAACATATTTTCACAATTGGGCCGGCGTGTTTTTTGCACACTTTTGGCACTGTGTGCAGTTGCTTTGAAAATATGTTATAAAACATGTTTTTGCTGTAAGTTGTTAAACTTTTGGTGGTTGGGTGTATAAATACACTCATTTTGGACTGGGGTTAAGAAAAAATAACTAAAAAATATTGGTTTATATGGCAAGGATTGATTAACTTTGAATCGGACACAAACAGAAATCTTAAAAATTGTTTAGAATCATGGAGCGTACATTAGTTATACTGAAGCCCGGCTGCGTGGAGCGTGGTCTGATCGGCGAGGTTATAAGCCGAATAGAGAAACGTGGACTGATTATCTGCGGAATGAAGATGATGCAGCTTGACGAGCCGGTGCTTCGTGAACACTACGCACACCTTGTTGACAAGCCTTTCTTCCCGGATATCGTCAAGGCCATGACAGCCTGTCCGGTAGTAGTGCTGTGCCTTCAGGGAGTGGATGTGGTAAGCGTGTTCCGCACCATGACGGGCGTGACCAATGGTCGCAAGGCCGAGCCCGGAACAATCCGCGGAGATCTGAGCATGAGCGGATCGCTCAATATTATACACGCATCGGATTCGGTTGAGAATGCCAACATCGAGATTGCGCGCTTCTTCAAGCCCGACGAGGTCTTCAATTACAAACCAGCGACATTGACATTCATTTACGGTCCCGAGGAACTGTAAACCGGCCGACTAACCAGGAATATGATACAACTCAAGAAGATATTAAGTGGAGCGTTGATGCTGGCAATGGTCGCAGCCGGAGCGCAGGCCCAGACCATCAAATCCCGCAATCCACACTCGCAGGCACACAAGCAGCTGCTGGCGTCGCAGTCCAAGAGCTCCGACCAGATCAAGCTGATTGAGCAGAACACCTTCATCGACCTGATCGAGGACATCGAGCCCGAAATCGACATCTACACCGAGGGATGGAATTCGCGCAGCGTCAACCCGTTCAAGGATAAGGAAGTACCTAACAGTAAAGTGATCGACGTTACCAACTACATCATGCCGTGCAAGAGCAACCGCGTCACGTCCAATTATGGCTACCGCGCCAAGTTTGGCCGTATGCACAAGGGCATCGACATCGGCATCCGCATGAATGACACCATCTACGCTGCTTTCGACGGCAAGGTACGTCTCACCAACTACGAGGCGCGTGGTTACGGCAACTATGTAATCCTTCGCCATCCCAACGGCCTGGAGACTATCTATGGCCATCTGAACCGTGCGTTGGTCAAACCCGAGCAGACAGTCAGAGCCGGGCAGCCCATCGCGCTTGGAGGCAATACCGGTCGAAGCACCGGTCCTCACCTACACTTCGAGACCCGCTTTATGGGTTATGCAATCAATCCGTCGGCTATCTTCGACTTCGTTAACCGTTGCACTCACACCGATACATATACATTCAGCAAGAGCACCTATCAGAAAGCGCGCAACTACGCCCCCAGCCACGACAACCTGGCCAAGAGCGAAGGCAGCAGCTACCAGGCCTCCAAGGACAACCGTAGCACATACACCGTGAAACGCGGCGACACGCTCGCGGCAATCGCACGTTCCTACGGTATGGCCACAACGACACTGCGTCGTATCAACAATCTCAAGTCGAACAATATCCAGGCGGGACAGGTACTGAAGCTCAAGTGAGCGGATACGGCAATCAGGAAGCAGATACAACATTAACAATATACCCGGCGGACCCCATCTGTATGAGGTCCGCTCTTTTTGTCCGGATGCGGTTAGCTGTGAATTAATTTTGATAATTCCCGGGAATGGATTAATTTTGTAAGAACGAACACCAATAACGAACAGAAGGAAACCATATATATGGATGCAAAGACATTTACGACGGAACTGTCGGGGCGCCTCGGGCTGGCGCCTCATGAAGTGGCCAACCTATGTCATGACCTTGCCGATGTGATGGGGGAGGTGCTGGCGCAGGGCGACTCGCTGATAGTGCCCTCGTTCGGCAGTTTCGAACCCAAGAAGCGCGAGGAGCATGTGGCGTTACATCCCTCCACGGGCTGCAAGATACTGGTGCCACCGAAACTGCAGGTGGTGTTCCGTCCGGCCACTAACCTTCGCAGCAAGGTGCGCAGATCAGTCGATGCGCAGCAGGACATGGATGAGGATAATTACAACGGTGAAAACGAACCGGCAATTTTAGACTAACTAGATGAGCGAAAAAATAGGAATGCCGGCACTGACAGCGATGCTGTCGGTGCGAACGGGGGACAGTAAGGAGCAGACCGAGGGTTTCCTGCATGAGTTCTTTGGGCTGATCACGGCGGGACTCGAGGCCGGCGACAGCATCAAGATTCCCGGTGTGGGCATCTTCAAGACGATTAATGTAGAGGCTCGCAAAAGCGTGAATGTCAATACAGGCGAGGAGACCGTCATCCCGGAGCACCGCAAGGTTGTGTTTCTTCCGGGCAAGGAGCTCGCCGCGACGGTCAATGCTCCGTTCGAGATGTTCCAGACCATGGAGCTGACCGATGACCTTGCCGCCGTATTCGAGGAGCCCCAGACAGAACCTGAACCGGAGCCTGTGGTGGAGCAGAAAGAGAAACCGGAGGTAGTCGATCCGGAACGCGACCCCGAGTCTGACCAGTCAGACCTCAAGTCCGAGAATGCGGAGAAACTCGAGGAGGCCGAGGAGTTCAAGGAAACCGAGGATTCGGAGGAACTTGAGGAGGTCGATACTCCGGACTACTATGATGATAGCGAGACAGAGCAGCCCGTGGTCGTGAAACGGCGCTTCTGGCCCGGATTCTTCGTCGGATTCGGCGCCGCCTGCCTGTGCATGCTGATAGCCATGGGTATAGTGGCGTACATGACGCTGACTGATCCGGACAATGACAACATGACGGTGACGGCGGTGACACCGGCCCCCGTGGCAACCCAGACAGTTCCTGCGGACAGCGCGGCAAGGACCGCTCCGGCCGATGCAGCTCCGGCCGCCATGCAGACCACACAGGCCGAGACTCCGGCGGTCCCCACGCAGCCGTCCGACAGGCCTGTCTACGACACCATCAGCAAGACACGCTACCTGACAACAATGGCAAAGGACCACTATGGAAATTTCCACCTGTGGCCCTATATCTACATGGAGAATGAGAAAATCTTAGGTCATCCCGACCGCATCAAGCCCGGCACGCAGGTAGTGGTGCCCGACCTGGCCAAGTATGGAGTGGACCCTAAAAATCCCGCCGACATAGAGAAAGCCAAGAAGCTTGGCCAGGACATCTACGCCCGCTACAACAAATAACGGCTTCAGTCCCTTGCAGCCCCTTCCCTGGGTGCATCCGCCTCTCTTGACGGTACTGAAGCGGAAGCCAAGGCAATCCTCACTTCTTGTCCTTGGCTCCGAAGCCCAGGATTCCCTTGCCGTCGGTTTTGTCCTCGACGAAGTCCTCCAGCTTGTCGATTACGTTGCCCACTTGTTCTTTGCCTTTATTGACAGCATCCTGCACCTTGGGGTTGCTCATCAGCTCATCGGCCTTCTGCTTGCCCTTCTCCAGGATATCCTTACCCTTGTCAAGCGCGCCCTGCACCTGGGGGCTGTGGATGAAATCCGATGCGGCCTGTTTGGCTTCTTCGGCGCTCTTCTTCAACTGATCGGTATTCATAACTGTAATATATTTGGGTTATTGATGACTTTATAACAAGTTTACCCCCAAAAGCGTTTAAATGGTACTATGGATTTGAGTTCATTACTACATAAGGATCCCGTTGAGGTGAATCCCAGGGCCGGTCAGATGCTTCTGGCGGAGCCGCTGATGCGGGACGACATGTTCGGTCGCAGTGTCATCATGATACTGGAACAGGACTCCAACGGCGGTCACTTAGGCCTGTGCCTCAACAAGGGGCCGCTCTGCACGTTGGGCGACTTGATACCTAATCTTCCAGCTTGCAACGACATCCCCCTGTTCCGCGGCGGTCCCGTCGATATGCAGCGCATGTTCATGCTTCACCGTCTCGGCGACAGGCTGACCGGAGCACGGAAGATAGCCCCCGGCCTATACGTCGGCGGCGACGAGGAGGAGCTCATCAGGTATCTTGTTGAGAATCCCGAGTCGGAAGGGGAGATACGGTTCTTCTTGGGTTACAGCGGCTGGGAGGCCGGACAGCTGACGTCCGAGATAATGCGGAACTCCTGGGCGTTGAACGTGTCGCCCGTCACCACCGATCTGCTGCGCGGCAGCGGCGACGAATACTGGCGTCGCGAGGTGGAGCGTCTCGGTCCGGACTACCGGTCATGGCTCATAGTGCCGGAATTCCCATACATGAATTAGGAGTTAGGAATCAGGAATACTATCTATTCAATTAAAGACAACATTGCTTACAACATACAATTCGATACTGCTGGACAATGCCGTGGCTGAGCTGAGCAAGCTGCCGGGCATCGGAGAGAAGACCGCCTTGCGTCTGGCGCTGCACCTGCTGCGGCGTGAGCCTGCGGTGGCCGAGGCGTTGGGCACCTCCATCATCAAGATGCGGCAGGAGATTCATTACTGTCCTCAATGCCACAACATCAGCGACAGCGATATCTGCGGCATCTGCAGCGACACGCGCCGCGACCGCGGCGTGATCTGTGTGGTGGAGAACGTCAAGGACGTCATCACCATCGAGGCCACGCACCAGCATCACGGCCTATACCATGTGCTTGGAGGACTGATCTCGCCTCTGGACGGAATCGCCCCCTCCGACATCGAGATCCAGAGTCTGGTGGAGCGGGTGGCCCGCGGTGACGTCAGCGAGGTGATTCTGGCGCTGAGCCCCACCATGGAGGGCGACACAACCAACTTCTACATCTACCGCAAACTCGCCGGCTATCCTGTCAGCGTCACCATGCTGGCGCGCGGCCTAAGCATCGGCAATGAGCTGGAGTACACCGATGAGCTGACCCTGGGGCGTTCCATCCTGAACCGCATGCCCTTCACCGATACTTTCCACAACGAAGAATGACTGACATGGGAATAATGAACAACGAGGCGGTGCCCGGGATCCTGACGGGCGAGCGGATTCAGCTGAGGGCCGTAGAGCCCGACGACGCGTGGGCTCTATGGGTGATGGAGACTGACTCAACACAGTGGCTGTTCAACGGTATGATGGCCCCCTTCTCAATGCGCAACATCAAGGAGTACGCCCTGGATTACGATCCGGACCCATACCGGACCGGCCAGCTGCGTCTGATTGCACAGATACGTCGTCCTCAGGGCGACTGGAGCAATGATGTGGTCGGCATGGTCGACCTGTACGATGTTTCCGCGCACGACCACAACGCATGGGTCGGCATCTATGTCCGTCCAGGTTTCCGCGACCGGGGATATGCCACGGAGATGCTTGACATCATGGAGCGTTACGCTCACCGTATGCTGAACATCCGTACGCTCGCCGCCAAAGTGGCGCAGGGCAACGAGGCCAGTATGCGTCTGTTCCAGTCCGCCAGATACATAAAGCGTGGCGCCCTGCTGAACTGGATGGAGATAGACTCCAAGTTCCACGATGTTTATTTTTTCCAAAAGAACCTGAAACAGTTGCAAAATGCTTGAATACATCATAGGCCGGCCCGCCGAGGTATCGCCGGCGTACGCCGTGATCGACAACAACGGCCTGGGATACGGTATCAACATCACATTGATCGACTATCCCCGCATAGCGGCGGCTAAGGATCCGGTAAAGCTCTACGTCTACGAAGCCATCCGCGAGGATGCGCACATTTTGTATGGTTTCCTTGAGAAGATGAGCCGCGAGTTGTTCCTGCTGCTCATCACGGTCAGCGGAGTGGGCCCCAACACAGCCAGGCTGATATTGTCGTCCATGACCGCCGCCCAGCTGCGGGGGGCCATCGCTGCAGGCAACGACTCATTGTTAAAGTCGGTTAAGGGAATCGGCGGCAAGACCGCGCAGCGCATCATCGTCGACCTCAAGGATAAAATAAAGGGTGTATCGGGGGCGTTAATTACAAGTACGCCTGCAGGGGAATCCTACCAGGATGCCTTGGATGCGCTCGTGGCACTGGGCTACACACAGCAGCAGAGCCAGAAGGTGCTGAACAAGATATTCGCGGACAATCCCTCCGCATCGACGGAAGATGCAGTAAGGCAGGCGTTCAAGTTGCTTTGAGAACGTCGGAAGGCAGTTATAAGAAATTGATTATCCTGGCGGCAGTGCTGTTGGCGGTGCTGCCTTTCGGTATTATCGCCTGGCCGCAGTACTACAAGAGCGAGCTGAAGCCTCCGCCGCCTCCGCCGCAGAACTATCCTGTGGCTGGCGCTCCGGCGACCGCCGACAGCATCTCGCTTCCCAGTCCGGTGCACCCCACGGTGCCGCGCGGCTACGAGGACTACAACAACCCCGAGTATCCCGCCGACCTCCGCACTCCGCAGAACATCAAGACCGAGGTGGTCTACGACCCGGCCACCGCCATGTACGTGCTCCGCACCACCATCGGCGACCAGGAGGTCGTGACTCCATACATGATGACCGCCGAGCAATACGACGACATGGTGACGCGCCGAGAGATGTTCCAGTACTTCAACTCCCGAAACGCCGAGACGTTCGAGAAGAAGGACAAGGAGCCATTCAACATCTTCGACATGAACTTCAGCCTCGGACCGCTGGAGAAGGTGTTCGGCCCCGGCGGAGTCCGCCTGCAGACTCAGGGTTCGGTCCAGCTGTCGCTCGGTGTCAAGAGCAACAAGACCGACAACCCAGCCCTGACCAAGCGTAACAGACGTAAGACGTACTTCGACTTCGACTCCAAGATCCAGGCCTCCATCAACGCCAGCGTCGGCGACAAGATGAAGTTCAACATGACCTACAACACGGACGCCACCTTCGATTTCGACTCCAAGAACCTGAAATTGGCGTACGAGGGCAAGGAGGACGAGATCATCAAGAACCTGGAGGTGGGCAACATCAGCATGACCACCGGATCCAGCCTGATTCGCGGCGGTACATCGCTGTTCGGTATCAAGGGCAAGTTCCAGTTTGGCAAGCTGACCCTGACGGGTCTGGTGTCGCAGCAGAACTCCGAGTCCAAGACCGTCAGCACCACCGGCGGCGTACAGAGCACTAAGTTCGACATCAAGGTGGACAACTACGACGCCAACCGCCATTTCTTCCTGGCGCAGTACTTCTACGACAACTACGACCGTTTCGCCGCACGTCTGCCGCACGTGGCCTCAGGCATCAAGATCACGCGCATCGAGGTATGGATCACCAACAAGAACTCCAACTACCAGCAGAGCCGTAACTTCGTGGGATTCATGGACCTGGCGGAGAACACCCGGCTGGCCAACGACTTCTGGACGCCCAACAAGACCTTCGACAACCCCAGCAACAAGTCCAACAACCTGCTGGACATCATCAAGACCGACTATCCGGGGGCGCGCAACATCAACACCGTGACGCAGGCCCTGGCTCCTCTTGAGACCTACGGCATCGTCGGAGGCCGCGACTATGAGAAGGTGGAGTCCGCGCGTCTGCTGAACAGTTCCGAGTACACACTCAACTCCGATCTGGGCTACATCTCGCTGAAGTCCTCGCTGAACACCGACGAGGTCCTGGCCGTGGCCTATGAGTACACCTACAACGGCCAGGTGTACCAGGTGGGCGAATTCAGCAGCGACGTCACCACCACCACCGACGCCCTCTACCTGAAGATGCTGCGCAGCACCACCGTCTCGCCCAAGCTCCCCATGTGGAAGCTGATGATGAAGAACGTCTACGCTTTAGGGGCATACCAGCTGCAGAGCAAGAACTTCAAGATGCAGGTCAAGTACCTGAGCGACACCACCGGTACGGAAATCAATTTCCTCCCCGTGCCGCCCATCGCCAACCAGCCTCTGCTGCAGGTCATGAACCTGGACCGCATCGACTCCAACCAGGAGTCGAATCCCGATGGATTCTTCGACTATATCGAGGGCTACACCGTGCAGTCCTCGTCGGGCCGTATCATTTTCCCCGTGGCCGAGCCTTTCGGCCGTCATTTAGCTTCCAAGATCGGCAACGACGCCATCGCCGAGCAGTACGTCTACAACGAGCTGTACGACTCCACGCTGATCGTGGCCCGGCAGTTCGCCGACAAGAACAAGTTCTCGCTGGTGGGCGAGTATCAGGCCTCGGGGGGCGCCACCATCCGCCTGAACGCCATGAACGTGCCGCGAGGTTCAGTCGTAGTCATGGCCGGAGGCGTGGTCCTGACCGAAAACGCCGACTACACCGTGGACTATTCCATGGGTATCGTCACCATCACCAACCAGAGCATAATCGACTCCGGAACCAACGTCAGCGTTACGCTTGAGAACCAGTCGCTCTTCTCCATGCAGCGCAAGACGCTGTTGGGTCTCGACGCGCAGTACCGCTTCAACAAGGACCTGACCGTCGGGGCCACCATCATGCACTTCGGCGAGAAGTCGCTGACCGAGAAGGTGAACATGGGCGAGGAGATCATCAACAACACGATGTGGGGAGTAAACCTGAGCTACAACAAGCAGTTTATGTGGCTGACCAACCTGATCAACAAGATTCCTACCGTTCGGTCCACTGCGCCGTCTCAGTTCAACATCAACGCTGAGTTCGCCCAGCTGATTCCCAACAAGCAGAAGAGCGGTACGAACAAAGGATCCAGTTATGTCGATGACTTCGAGAACACTCAGACGGCCATCGACTTGCGCAGTCCTTACTCCTGGTTCCTTGCCTCAACGCCCTACGACGCCGGGGCCGATGCACTCTTTCCCGAGGCCGCGCTGAGCAACGACGTGCGCTACGGCATGAACCGCGCCCTGCTGTCGTGGTACTACATAGACCGTACCTGGACGCAGCGCAACTCCAGCACGCTGCCCGGTTACCTCAAGAACGACCCCGAGCAGATGGCCAATCCATACGTGCGCGAGATCAAAATGACTGAGCTGTTTCCGAACCGCGAGCTGCAGTACGGGGAGGCCAACTGGATCCAGACGCTCAACCTGTCGTTCTACCCCCGCGAGCGTGGACCCTACAATCTGGACGCCGACAACATCGACGACCAGGGCAACCTGCTGTTCCCCGAGAAACGCTGGGGCGGTGTGATGCGCAAGATTGACAACCCCAACTTCGACGCCGCCAACGTGGAGTACATCCAGTTCTGGCTCATGGATCCCTTCCTGGACCCCGACAACCCCAACACCAATGGCGGCGACCTCTATTTCAACCTCGGCGAGATCAGCGAGGACATCCTGAAGGACGGCATGAAGAGCTACGAGAACGGCATCCCCGTCGACGGTGACTACCAGTGGCTGGCCGAAACCAACTGGGGCCGCGTGTCGCGTCAGAACTCCCTGACCTACGCCTTTGAGAACGCGCCGGACGCCCGTCTTCTACAGGATGTCGGCCTGGACGGACTCCCCAACGACGACGAGTTCAGTTTCCCTTCATATAAAGAGTATCTGGACCGACTCCGAGCACGCCTGAACCCCGCCGTCATCGCTCAGATGCAGGACGATCCCTTCTCGCCTTTCTCCGACCCGGCGGGCGACAACTACCACTTCTATCGCTCCAATTATTATGACGAGCACCGCACCGGCCTGCTGGCGCGTTATAAGCACTACAACGGCGTGGAGGGCAACTCCCTGAGCCCAGAGCAGTCCGACAACCCCCAGTACCAGTCCGCCCGTGCCGTCCCCGATGTGGAGGACATCAACCAGGACAACACCCTGAACGAGTACGAGCGCTACTTCCAGTACAAGGTGTCGCTGCGTCCCGAGGACCTGGTGGTGGGTCGCAACTATATCACAGACAAGATCGAGCAGGAGGTTCCCACCGTGGCCGGCGACAAGCGTTCGGTATGGTATCAGTTCAAGATACCGTTGACTCGGCCAGACAAGGTAATCGGCGGCATCAACGACTTCGCCACCATCCGCTTCATCCGCATGTTCATGACCGGATTCAGCGAGGTGACGCACCTTCGCTTCGCTACCCTGGAGCTGGTCAAGGGTGAGTGGCGCGACTATAAGTTCAACCTCAACTCGCGCAACGACACGCCGGCCGAGGGCGAGCTGTCGCAGACTGTCGTGAACATCGAGGAGAACGCCAGCCGCGAGCCGGTCAACTATATTCTGCCTCCCGGCGTAGACCGTAATCAGGACTCGGGCTCCACTCAAGCCACCCAGCTCAACGAGCAGTCGCTCCAGTTAGAGGTCACCGGACTTCAGCCCGGCGACGCGCGCGGAGTGTACAAGAACACCCAGATGGATCTCCGCATCTATAAGCGCCTGCAGATGTGGACGCACGCCGAGGCCCTGATCGACAACAAGACCGACCTGAAGGACGGCGACCTCAGCATCTTCCTGCGTCTTGGATCCGATGTCAAGAACAACTACTACGAGTACGAGATTCCACTGGAGCTGACACCCTTCGGGAAGTATAACAACTACAACAGCCGCGACCGCAGCATAGTCTGGCCGCTGTCCAACTACCTGGACTTGGCACTGAGCAACCTTCCTCAGGTCAAGGTGCACCGCAACCGCGACAAGAGCGCCAACGTCGAGGGCGTGTCTTACACGAAGGTCTACTCAGAGCGCGACCCCGACAACGCGCACAACACCATCTCTGTGTTGGGTAACCCCAGTCTGAGCGATGTCCGCATCATGCTGATCGGTATACGCAACCGTTCCAGCTCGGTCAAGGACGGCATAGTGTGGGTCAACGAGATGCGCGTCACCGATTTTAACGAAAACGGCGGCTGGGCGCTGAACGCCAACGCCATGCTGGCCGTATCCGACATCGCCAACGTCAACTTCACCTACCATCGCGAGACCGACGGATTTGGCGCCGTGGACCAGGGCCTCTCGTCGCGCCGCCTGGATACTTACGACCAGTATAATGTGGCCGTACAGGGCGATGTGGGCAAGCTTTTGCCCGAGAAGGCCAAGCTGACGGCTCCGGTCTACTACTCCAAGTCGCAGGAGCGCACCACTCCGCGTTACAATCCTCTGGACCAGGATATACTCCTGAAAGACGCCCTCGACGCCGCGCAGACCAAGCAGGAGAAGGACTCAATCAAGGGCTACGCCGTGACGCGCAAGACCGTGGAGAGCTTCTCGGTCTCCAACCTGCGATTCAACGTCCAGAGCAAAACCCCCATGCCCTGGGATCCCGCCAACTTCCAGCTGAACTTCAGCTTCAACAAGCAGAGGAACGTGGACCCAACCACCGAATACGAGAATACCAACGACTACCGGGGCTCGTTCCAGTACAGCTACACTCCCTACATCAAGCCCCTGAAGCCCTTCGGCTGGATCAAGGGCAAGAGCCGCACGGCTAAATTCCTGAAGGACTGGGATATCAACTGGCTTTTCCAGAACCTGACGTTCTACACGTCGATGCACCGCTACTACTACGAGCAGCAGACACGCAGCGAGGTGGACGTGGACTTCCAGCTTCCGGTACAGGTCAGTAAGAACTTCACCTGGGACCGTCAGCTGTCGCTGACATGGAATCCCATCAAGTCGCTGCAGCTCAGTTTTGCCTCCAACACCACCGCCCGTATCGAGGAGACCGTCGGAGCCGTCAACAAGCGACTGTTCCCTGACGAGTACAAGCAGTGGAAGGACACCGTGATGTCGTCGTTGCGCGGTCTGGGAACACCCTGGAACTATAACCAGACGTTCACCGCATCCTACCGCGCGCCCTTCAGCAAGCTTCCGTTCCTGGACTATCTGACCGGCACGGTCAACTACTCCTCGACCTACCGCTGGGACAAAGGCGCCACTGTCGATGACGTCTACCTAGGCAACTCCATCCAGAACCAGAGCAACTGGAACGCCGACGCACGCCTCAACTTCGAGACCCTCTACAATAAGTCCAAGTACCTGCAGCGCGTCAACAAGCGCTTCAGCAGCTCTGTCTCGTCGCGCAACGCCAATAACCGCGGTAAGAACGACAAGGGTAAAGGCAAAGGAAAGGATGACGACAAGGAGAAAGGCAAGAAGTTCGAGCGCGCAATCTCCCTGACCGACACAATCCAGGAGGTGAAGCACAACCTCGGTACCAAGAAGTTGCGAGTCACGGCCACAGTCGACGGGCAGCCGCGCAAGGTGAACTATAAGGTCAAGGACAACAACACCATCCAGATAACCGACACGGGCAGCTACCAGATGAAGCTGGTGGTCCGCGAGGACCTGCGCAAGACCGCGGCTGACCGTTGGATGGACGTGGCGGACCACGGTGTCCGCTTCCTGATGATGCTGCGCTCCGCGTCCTTCCGCTGGCGCAACGCGCACTCGCTCAACCTTCCGCTGTTCAGTCCCAACATCGGTGACATCTTCGGCCAGAGCAACGCCTACGGCCCGATGGCTCCCGGCCTGGACTTCGCTTTCGGCTTCTACAACAAGGACTATGTGGACAAGGCCCTGGACCGCGGATGGCTCATCACGAACAGCCAGCAGGTGTCGCCCGCGTTGTGGAACAAAAGCAGTGAGTTCAACTTCGAGCTGACGCTGGAGCCTGTGCGAGGCCTGAAGATACTTTTGACGTCAAACCTGACCGACAGCCGAACTGAGCAGATGCAGTTCATGTACGCTGGCAACCCGACGACGTTCTCCGGCTCGTACGTCCGCACGCATTGGGCGTTCAAGACGGCCATGAAGACCAGCAAAGCCCAGGACGGCTATGTCTCGGAGGCCTTCACCAACTTCCTGAACTACATTCCGGTCATCGCCGGTCGTGTGGAGCAGCTGTATACCGGCACACGCTATCCCACCACCGGATTTTTCGAAGGGACTCCGTTGGCAGGAGCAGAGTACAATCCCAAGGACGGCGGTGTGAGCCGCACCAGTCCCGACGTGCTGATTCCGGCATTCTTGGCGGCCTACAGCGGCACAAAGCCTTCTAAACAGTCGCTACGTCTGTTCGAGGGCCTCGGCTCCATGCGCCCCAACTGGCGCGTAACCTACGACGGATTCATCAACCTGGGCAACATGCGCAAGTGGTTCAAGAGTTTCACCATCAGCCACGCCTACCAGTGCACGTACTCCATCGGATCCTATTCCAGCTACATGAACTGGGTTGGCAACGGCATGGGGCAGAACGGATTCGTGATGAACGAGCTGACGGGTTCCCCGTCGCCATCGTCGCCTTACAATATACCGTCCGTGACCATTACCGAGAAGTTCGCGCCGCTGATTGGTGTTAAGTTCACGCTCCAAAACGACCTGCAGTTCAATGCCGAGTATCGCGACTCGCGTACGCTGAACCTCAATACCTCCGCCGGCCAGATTGTGGAGACAGGCACCAAGCAGATACAGGTCGGAGCGGGTTACAAGATAGCCAACTTCAACAAGATACTGAAAATCGGCAGCAAGCAGGGAATGGTGTCTAACGACCTGACGCTGAACCTTGACGTGGCGTGGAGCAACAACCAGTCGCTGATACGCCGCATCGAGACAGCCTATACGCAGCCCACGCAGGGCACGCAGACCTTCAGCATCAATTTCATGGCCAGCTACCAGCTGTCCAAGCGCATAACGCTGTCGGCGTTCTTCGACCACCAGACCAATACACCGCTGGTGTCCAACTCCAGCTATCCAACCAGCAACTCCAGCTACGGCGTGGCCGTCAACGTCTCGCTGGCACGCTAACCCACACTCTCGTTACAAAATCAACAATGGTTTCAACCTATGGCACGCGAATTGTGTTATAGTTTTATACATATTGTATATGGCCGCCATGACGCGGCACGCGCATTATCGACTATAAACACACATCACGCGATATGAATTTCAATAATTTTACCATCAAGTCGCAGGAGGTTGTCCAGAAAGCCATAGACTACGCCAAACAGGCGGGTCAGCAGCAGATTGAACCGGTGCATATCCTGAAGGCGATCATCTCGGAAGCCGAGACAATCGTGAACTTCATCTTCCAGAAGACCGGAGCCAACCTCCAGGCCGTGAAGAGCGGTGTCGACGCAGCCATCGCCTCGTTGCCAAAAGTGTCAGGCGGTGACGTCTTTTTGTCACGAGAGTCAAACGACGCCCTGCAGAAGGCAGTCGACTATTCCAAGAAAAACGGCGACGAATACGTCTCGGTGGAGGCCATGCTGATGGGTATCTTCGACAGCCGCGACAAGGCCTCGCAGATACTCAAGGACTCGGGATTGTCTGAGAAGGAACTGAAGGCCGCCATCCAGGAACTCCGCAAAGGCAATAAGGTCAAGGACCAGAGCGCCGAGGAGACCTACCAGGCGCTTAGCAAATACGCGATAAACCTGAATGACCGCGCACGTAACGGCAAGCTCGACCCGGTGATCGGCCGCGACGAGGAAATCCGGCGCGTGCTTCAGATCCTGTCGCGTCGTACCAAGAACAACCCCATGCTGGTGGGCGAGCCCGGTACCGGTAAGACAGCCATCGCCGAGGGTCTGGCCATGCGCATAGTCCGCGGTGACGTTCCCGAGAACCTGAAGAGCAAACAGATCTATTCACTGGACATGGGCGCGCTGGTGGCCGGCGCCAAGTACAAGGGCGAGTTCGAGGAGCGCCTCAAGGCCATTGTCAACGAGGTCTCCGGATCCGACGGCGAGATCATCCTGTTTATCGACGAGATCCACACCCTGGTGGGCGCGGGCAAGGGGGAGGGGGCCATGGACGCCGCCAATATCCTGAAGCCGGC
>DXXK01000028.1 GCA_019416425.1 Bacteroidales bacterium | reverse complement strand
GCGCAGGGACTGGTGACACCACCGAAAGGACTGCCGGAGGAGAGATGGGAGCTGACCTATGACGATTACCGAGCCAGGGCGTACAGTGTTTTCGATGTCTCAGAGTACAACAGTAATCCCGACAACCCTCTGATTCCATCCCGCGATGTGCTCGTAGGCCTGACCAGGGAGGTCACATGGGTCCGCGATGGTGTCGACGTGTATATAAAGGGCATCTTCCGGGAGTATCCCGAGGCATGGATCAAATGCAGGATCGAGGGAGACAGGCTGACGATGCAGAACGGCCAGGTCATCGATACGGACGGTCCCATATATTTCCACTGGGGGGCCTCCCGCCTTGACTGGGGTTTGGTTTATGAATATAAGGAGAATTACAGACCAGTGGATTACGCGGAATTTCAATCAGGGGACGACCGGATTTCATTCATTGTGTCTGAAGATGGGGATAGTGTGACTTCCCGTAAATCCAGTGGTCGGAATGGTATTTTATGGATTGATTCTCTGGATCCATCGTTCTGGTTCGACAACGATGTGAGGGGAGACCTGCTGTTCTGCAGGGATCTGGGAGGTTATCCGGATATAGGGTATATGGTCGATATGGTCTTTAGGAAGATTAATTGAAGGGTAAATCAGCCGCGATTAATAAAAATGAACGCTGAAGAGTAATCAGATAATAAATTTTACAAGTATGAGGAAGTTTTTACGATTTATATGCCTGGCAGGAGTCCTGCTCACGTTTGTCCAATGTGCGACATGTGACCTGGATCCCATATCTGTTCAGGAGTCTACACCTTCACCGGAGCAAGCCCCTGATTCTGAACCGTCGCCTGATCCTGACGAGGAGACATGGGAGGTGACGTTCGACAACTGCAGGAGGGTATTATATGGCTACCGCTATGTCGTAGGAAATTATCGCAGGTATTTCCCTGAGGAATATAAGGGACTGACACGAACAGTGACGTTGAAGTGGGCCGGGGACGATTTTTCGGTAAAAGGCATCTTCCCGGATTATCCCGATGCATGGGTCAAGGGCACGGTCAAGGGTGACAAGGTTTATTTCGAGTCCACGCAGCTTCTTGAAGGAACCGATGGAGAACAGATATATTTCCATAGCGGATCCATATCATACTACCATAAGAATTCCAATAGATCCATTTCCCTTGGGATGGCATTCGAGCCCTTGGAGTATCCGGAAGGTGATTATATTGGTTATTATCATGAAATTTTCATAAATGAGGATAGGAGTACAATCACTCCTGCACATATCGACGATGCGACGTTAGGCAATGCGTTCTGGCTCAGCAAGGACATGGAACCGAATGCTGAATTCCACACTACATGGCATGACGGCAATGTCGAGGGTACCCCGTTCCCCGACCCGAGCACCTGCATGATGAACATGGTGTTCCGGAAAGTCAGCTCCAGCGGTGTGGATGTTGTCAGGCCTGATCCCAAATGAGGAATAAACGGAACAACTGAAAATATAATCAAAGGAGATGCGGGCTCATGCCCGCATCTCCTCTGATTTATGATATGAATTACTCTTTATTTCTTTGGTTTTTCGGCAGAGGTCTTGCTGATGATGCGGATGATGTTGTCCTTCTTGTCAACAGTTATCGAGGCGATATCGTCCGGGTTGATGTCATTCAGATCTGACATGCTGATAGCCTTGCCGTCCAGATAGATCACTATGTCTTCAGGATTTGGGGTAGACCCCTTTGATTTTGCCGTAACAACCGGATCTTCGGACTTCGCATCTGCAGTTGGTTTCTTTATCGTACCGTAACCAATCACGACAGGGTTGCTGTGGGACTCGGTACGTGCCGACTTCTTCTGCTCGGTTTTCTTACCCGCATTGTTGAAGAAGTTCTCGAGGTCGAAAGGAATATCATCTCCGTTGATGTTCAACGTCATACTGACCTTGTCGAATTCCGTAATGAACGGGAACACAGCTGTAATGGTTGCGTTGCCGTCAGTCAGCGAGCTATTCAACGACTTGGCCTTGTACTTCTTGCCATCAGTCGTAAATGTTCCTCCCGACACAGTCAGCGAATTGCCTAATCCCTCCCCTTTGATCACGACGGTGGTCTTGCCGTCTTTGTTATTGACGTTCACGACCTTAAAATACTGAACAGTCGTTTTGTCCTTTGACGGATTTTCACTATTTTTGCCGTCTGAAACCTTTAGGGTGCTGATTGTCGATACAGCGGCCCTTATAGCCGGTACTCCGGTCACACCCAGTGCCAACGCGAGCATCGGCACCATCGCGAGGGCTTTCCACTTGCGCCCCGCACCACTTTTTGCTTTGTACATCATGGTGATTCGTTTTTTGAGTTTACTATGATTCAGGCTGTTGGCCAAGGACGGGAATCTGGCGCCAACAGCTTTCTTTATCAAAAGCATCTGATATTCCTTAGTGTCATGGCCCCGGTCAATGACAGCCATGTCGGCCTGATACTCATGCACCAGCATAAGCTCGTCGCGCATCAGCCACGCGGCCGGATTAAACCAGTTCACAATGCATACCACCTGTGCGATCAACAGGTCCACTCAGTGATGACAGGCTATATGCTTCAGTTCATGTGTAGCTATGGCCGAACTGTCACTCTCATAATCCTTCATGCTGATCACCACATAACGCATCCAGCTGAAGGGTGCGAACCGCTCATCCTCGGTCAAGACCAATGTGTATCCATTATGCTCTACTTTTCGCCCCGACCGTATCACGCCGATCAGACGCATCCAGGTAATTATGGTTCTTATCGTCACAATCGCCATTCCCACTATGAATGTCCATATAAGAATGGTTCCCCATACAGGTGTTGAGTCCGCAACAGTCTCCACACTGATTATCTCCACTCCGTCAAACACGAAGGCCTGTTGTGCGGTTCCAACACGCAGATTCTCTATCAACCGGAGGACGGGATATGCCGTAAACGATAACACGTATATACCCAGAAGCACCCCGCGATTGAATCCATGCTGGTTGTCGCGGGCCAGGAACAGACGGTATGCAAGGTACAGCGCGAGCATAAGGAACCCGCTGACTATAGAATATGATAGAAATTCTCCCATTGCAATCTTAGTTTGTTTTTGGATTTCCTTTCTCCTCCACTAGCTTCAGGAGTTCCTTCAGTTCGTCGGCCGAGATCTTATCCTCCGCCACCAGCGACGAAACAGCGCCGTAATAGCTGCCGCCGAAATAGTTCTTGATGAAATTGCCGAAACTGCGGCTACGGAAGTATTCCTTGTCCACCTTGGCGAAATAATGGAATGTTCCGCTGACTTCCTCATGGTCTACAAAACCCTTGGCCTCAAGGCGGCGCATCACCGTGGACACCGTGTTGAAATGGGGTTTTGGGTCGGGATACAGCTCCACAAGCCTGCTGATCGCTATCGGACCGTTCTCCCACAGCAGCCGCATCAGTTCCTCCTCCTTGGGAGTCAGTTTATCTTCCTGTTTCCTTTTCATAACTATTCTTGTAGTTCCACGCCGCAAAGTTAACAACTATTTTTATAGTTGCAATGCCATATCCTCTCATTTAACCTTTATTAACTATAAAAGTAGTTACAGTAACTATTCAGCGAATCGTGCAGCGAATTTTTTGAACGAGATTCCAGGGGGTAATTTTCTGATTATCATAAAATTAGTGGCGATTTTATTTGCATATGTCAGATAAAATTGCTATCTTTGTATCTGTGAAACAACAGGTTAACGACATATCCGAGACACTTTCAGGGCTCCTTTCCGAACTTCAATCGTTGCGGAGAACGGTTGATTCGCAACATGCGGAGATATGCTCGCTTAACCGTAATGTAGACAGGCTGCTGAAAGAGAACCGGGAGTTGCGCAGGCGTCTGGAGAAATATGAAAAGCCTCCGAAGGACTCCGGCAACAGCAGTACTCCCCCATCAAAAGAGCCGATAAAATCTGAAGTTGAACGGCGCACCAAATCGCTGAGGAAAAAATCGGACAAGGCAGCCGGGGGGCAGCCGGGCCATGAGGGTACAACCCGTAAATTGGTGGAGACTCCCGATGAGATAGAAAACATGGCATCGCAGTTCTGCCGGGAGTGTGGCAGGAATCTTTCGGATGTTCAGGGGGAACTTGATTATGTCACACAGGAGATTGACCTGCCACAGATACAACCGATTTACCCTGAACGCAGGTTTTATAAGAAAGTCTGCACCTGCGGTTGCTGCAACCGTGACTATGCTCCGCGCAAAAGAGGTGGCAACGCGATAACTTTCGGAAAGAACATCCGTGCCGTCGCAACATATCTGAGCGTTGTGCAATGCATGCCGTACGAGCGCCTGCAGTCCTTGTTCAAAACGATGTTCAATATTAGAATCAGTCAGGGAACGCTGGCCAATATAGTCCGTGAGATGCTCGAGAAGTCGCGCCCGGCAATCGAACTTATAGAACGGCTGATTAAGGACTCTGCCGTGGTCGGCTTTGACGAGTCGGGCTGCTACGTCAACGGCAGGCTCAACTGGTCATGGATAGCGCAGACCGCATATCTGACGCTCGTGTTCCGTGGCGCCGGGCGCGGTGCAAAGGTGCTTGAAGAACGTTTTGGCGAATCATTGAAAAACATGGTCGCCGTTTCGGACCGCCACAGCGCCTACTTTGCTATCGACTTCCTCGACAACCAGATATGTCTGGCACATCTGATACGCAATCTTGAATATCTGAACGATATTGACAAGGAACAGACATGGGCAAAGGAAGTGCAGGAACTTCTGCGTGAGGCAATCCATCTGCGGAACGAGAAACCGGCAGAGATAATCCCGAAGGAGAGTTGGCTCATCCGGCTTGATGGCCTGCTCAAAAAGAATCTCGACAATCTGCGAAAAGAGTTCAACGAGCTGAAACGGGGAATAATCAAATGTCGGGACTACATCTTCAACTTCCTTGAAAACCCGGCAATACCGCCGGACAACAACGGCTCCGAGCGGGGAATACGCAAGCTTAAGGTCAAACAGAAAATATCCGGTTGCTTCCGTTCGGACACTGGAGCCGATGCCTTCCACGCACTGCACTCTATCGCAGACACCGCCTGGAAAAACGGTCAATCTCCTCTTGATGCTATTTTGGCTCTCGTCTAAATCGGCCGGGAACGCATCGCCGCGTATTAGTATTCGCTGAATAGTTACTAGTTACAACAGTATCCAGGCTCGCGTTCAACATGAATCTATTCTTTCTAAAATTTATTCCTTTGAAGTAGTTATTTTTGCAGGAATAGATGAAAACTAATAAAATTCTTGTATCGGCTTAAGTTGATCACATATATAGATTAAAAGAAACAGTCTGTATCCAGTTAACTGGATACAGACTGTCAATTTCGTGCTGATATGTAATTCTAATTTTTTACATTACAGGGAAAATACTTTGCATCTTAGATGCTAATTCGCATTCATATACTGGGCATACAGCTTCATCAGACCCATTCGTACTTGATCAGCATGATGCCTCCAGGCTTCAACGTGAAATTGACCAACTCCTCATACTCCTTTCTCTCATGCACTGTTTCAACCAGATAATTGTCACTTGAGTCCAATAACTTATATTCTGTCCATCTGCAACCGGCACAAAGCGTAAGAGTAATGTCCTGATAGTCATTAGGGTCATGACTCACGACTGCCACATATTTATCTGCACCTTTATCAAGACGGGTGATTACAAATCCGCGCCCGGATGCCGTAGCATAAGCCACACACCCCATATAAGACACAAACTCCGAAGTTATTGGGAACTTATTCTTTAAGTATTCGGGCCCATATACATGCCTTGCCTCGATAAATTTTGCATTAATCAAGATTTTACCATACAATTTTATTTCAGGAATAACGGCAGCGCAGTTATACCAAATATCTGAAATCTCAACATCTCCCTCATCGTTGTAATTATACGGAGCCAGAAGGAATTTTTCATTGGAGCTTGATTCTTCCTCCGACTTGGTGGTATTCAAGGTGTAAGTCCAAAAAGCCACCCCCTGAAAACCATATGCCAATGCTGTCATTGCCTGGAATCGTAAAATTCCCTCCGTCGGAAACGGGAATTTAGTTTTGATGACTTCACTTCCTTCATAATTGATATTAAACTGGGAGCTCAATATATACATCCAAAACGGAATATTGGTATCTGTCGAGAAATTTCCGATAACTTCTATCATGTAATAATATCTGCTGAGTATTAATACCCCACTCATATCAACGCATTCGCCATTTTCACTTGAATACTCGAGGATAGGATAAATGTCTACCGACAGGAGAGCGGGATTCAGTCTGTCTTTGACAGCTCTTAAATATCTTTCGTATTTTATGTTATCCGCGAACTGAATGTTATAGATTTCATCACCGACATATTTCCTTGCAGCTACAACAGGAAGGGTCACGTAACCTATATGGCCATTTGCATTCTGCAGATATGTCCTATACATTGCGCACAAGTCCTCGGTACCTACAGCTGCTGTAGGAGTAGTATAACCCCACATGTTGAATCCCGGCTCATCACTCAGTTTATATCCCCATAGGTTCTTTTCATCCTTATTGAGGTTAAAAATTTCAGCGAGAGTCTCTAACGATGGATCGTATGTAGTGTCATCCGACTGGCTGGATTCCGAGGGTTTGTGCTTAACCTTTGGAATCTGATTCTGCAGCATGTAGATCGTTGGCAATCCCAAAGATGCTGCCACCCTATAGTACATACTGATTTGATTTCTCCAGAGACCCTCTATTCCTCTGCAAATCCATGTTGTAGCATTGAATCCGCAGGACTTCACTGTTTGAAGCTGTTCAAGGATATCTTCCTCTGTTGTATTAAGTCTGGTCGGATATAATATACCATTGACAGCTATTATCGGATATTCTTCACCTGCGGGATTGACATACTTGGGAATAGGAAGATTCGAAGTTTGAACTGGAGTTTTTGCAGCCTCGACATCTGGTTGCGGTCTTTCATTTTGTTTCATTTTTATTTACTTTTAATATAGGCAACATTACCTATACAACATATAACAAAGTAATATTCAAAATGTTTATGTCCCCATTTACTCAGTATAAGATTTTAGTTCTTGGTTGGAGCAATGGAATAATGGCTAAATGGGTAAATATTTGATATGTTCTCGAAATTATTTGGTTATACAAGAAAATTTATTTATTTTTGCGCAAACAAAGTAAGACTCTGTAAATTATGAGGAATTTATTGAAACTGTTTTGCATAGCCGGGGTTATACTGATGTTCACGCAATGCGATAAGGATTCCGAGCCGGAACCAGAGACAGTCCAGGAAACCTGGCAGCTCACATATGATGACTACCACGTTGTAAAATTGAAAGGAGATAAAGCGGAAATTCCACAGGAATATCTGAACATTACCCGTGACGTGACTGTTCTGAGGAAAGGGAATGATCTATCCATCAAGGGAATCTTCAAGGAATATCCAAATGCATGGACCAAATTCACGATAAGAGGAGACAAACTATATGCAGACCAAGGACAGGAGCTTGAGGATGGGGTTTCGAATCCGATGCAGTTTTATTGGGGGACCTGCAGAAATACATTTGAACAGGGCATTACCTTTAATTCATTTGGTATAGCATTTAATTTACCGGATTATGATGATGTCTATATCGCTGGCAACGGACTCAGAATATCTGCAGATGGTAACACAATTAAATTCCACAATTGCGATGGATTGTCTGGGGCTTTCTGGTATGAGAAAAGGGGCAATAATCCTTACGTCGAGTTTTACACTATGCGACAGTGGAAATGGGATCCGACTATTGGCCTTCCAGGAAACGAACTCACGGAGACAACCACAGGTTACCCGGATATAGGTTATATGGTTAATATGGTATTTCAGAAAACCAGCAATATCAATAGACCTTAAGGCACCGTTCCTTAAGGTGTCTTCTGGTATAATAATAATGATGAGAAAGGAACAATTGGTTTCAATTCCTGTTGGCACATAGATGACAACACCTACACAGGCACAGGCTTCCCCAACTTAGGCAATATGACAAACATCAGATTGCAGAAAGTTAGTGGCGGCAAACAATAATAAATTTAGGATATAATCATACCTAAGGATATAATCAGAGGAGATACGGGGCTATTCCGTATCTCCTTCTTTTGATATGATGATATCTGATATGATAATATCGACATTATCCTAACGCACGTGTATAAAAATTAGACGATTTTCAGGGTGTGATGTCACATTTCAACATTTGTTGAGGTTTAGTTTAAGAACGCGATGTAATTTTGCATCGTCAAACATGAACTTAAACTAAATGTACGACAACCTTTGAAATGAAATTAAACGTCAGACTATGAAAATGACAATTACCCATATTGCGATAGCAACCTGCGTATTCGGAGCGGCGGCACAGACGGAATCACCCGATTCCATCGCGGCAGACTCGCTGTCAACAGATCTGCAGGAAATCGTGATCGAGGCACCGAAAGTGATCCGCAAAGCCGACATGGACGTCTACCATCCGTCGCAGAGCGCCATAAACAACTCCAAGAACGGCATGCAGCTTCTGAACAACCTGATGATTCCCACACTCTCGGTCAACGACGCCCTGGGTAGCATCAAGGCAGCCGGACAACCGGTACAGATCCGCATCAACGGACGCGAATCCTCCATCGACCAAGTCAGGACACTGCTGCCGGAAACAATCAAGCGTGTCGAATGGATAGACAATCCTGGATTACGTTACGGTGGCGCGACATACGTGCTGAATTTCATCGTCACGAATCCGACAGTAGGAGGCTCGTTGATGACCAACGCCCGCCAGGCCCTGAACGAAGCATGGGGCTTCTATATGGCCGATGCAAAATTCAACATAGGCCGCTCCCAATGGGAAGTAGGCGGCCATTACAAGCTGACAAACAAAATCAAGACCCATCGTGAATATACAGAAACCTTCACTTATCCGGACGGGACATCCCTGACTCGTGACGAGACATCGCGCGGAGGCACGCTCGACAATTCCCAGGCCTCCGCATGGGCATCCTACAGTTACATCAAGCCCGATACCACTGTATTCATGGCGGAATTCTATATGAATCAAAACGTAACTGACAGATGGCGTTATAACGGACTGCTGTCGCTCAGCAACGGAGCAGACGACATCATGCTGACTGATATCCATGGCAACACAGGCGGAACACCGGAGATCTCGTTGTACTGGCAACAGAACCTGCCGCGCAAGCAGATGCTTATCGTGAATTTCAACGGTTCGTTCTATTTCGGACGTTCCTTCTCAGATTACATCGAGCAACTACACGAAGCCACCAGCTACCTGACCGACATACACGCCAACATCAAGGACCGCAACCAGGCCTACGCCGTTGAGGCAAACTACATCAAGAACTGGAAGAACGGACGATTCACCGCGGGAGCATCCTATGCAGCCAACCGCAACCGCTCGCAATACGAGAACCTCAACGGCAAGATCTTCCATCAGCGTCAGGACAAGGTATACCTGTTTGCCGAGTATTTCCACCGCTTCGGCAAATGGACGGCCACGGCCGGAATGGGCGTACAGTACACCGATTTCCTGTTCAAGGAATCCAACCGTGGAACGCATACATGGAGTCCGCGCCCGCAGGCAACCATTACATATTCGCTGAACCAGAACCACAATTTCCGGCTCAACTTCACCTCCTGGCAGTCCACGCCATCGCTTTCCGAGACTAACGTGGTGCCACAGCAGCTCGACGGTTTCCAATGGCGTGTGGGCAACCAGGACATAAAGACAGCCAATTCATACATGCTGACGTTCCGCTACGGCTTCAACCTGCCCCGCGTCAGCGGCACGTTCGGAATACGGGCTTTCACATCTCCCAACGCCATCACTCCACTGCTGTTCTGGCAGGACGACAAGCTGATCACCACATACGAGAACAGCCGCGGATTGCAGAACCTATCCTTCTTCCTGGCTCCTCAAATAGAGATAATACCTAAATGGGTGATTCTGAGCGGATATATACAGTACCGCATGGAACGCATGCGCGGCACGGGCTACGACCTGCGCAGCAACGCATGGAGCGGCAACGCCGAAATCCAGATCACATATTGGGGATTCGTACTCTCAGGTCAATATGTCCGGGCGCAGCGCGACCTGTGGGGTGAGAAGATATCATGGGGCGAGGACCTGAACATGATAGACCTGAGCTACAACTGGAAATCCTGGCAGTTCGGAGCCGGCATCATCATGCCTTTCGGCAAGTACGACCAGGGCAGCAAGTCTCTGAGCAAATGGAACCGCAACGAGCAGCACATGCGTCTGAACATGTGTATGCCGTACGTCTCGATAGCCTACAATCTGCAATGGGGACGCCAGAGACACGGGGCACAGAAATTGGTCGACGTCGATGCGAACGCCGACCGCTCGACTGCCGGTGGAAGATAAAATAGAAAGGTATTTTTAGAGTTAAGAGTTTTTCATACAGGAAGAAACCCCGACAGTGATGCCGGGGTTTCATTGTGTATATGGTAATATATTTAGAACTGCATGGATAGGCGCAGATTGAACTGTCGGCGCGTCAGGTAATTGGGGACAGCATACTGGATGTTGTTGACGTCAGTCACCCAGTAATAGCTGCTGACGTTTGTGATGTCCAGCAGATTGAAGGCATCCAGAGCCAGGACCATGCTCTTGAAGATCTTGTTGGGTTTCTGGTCCGGGGCACCGAAGAACTGCCAGCTGATGCCGATGTCCAGACGCTTGTAGGCCGGAGCACGGAAATAGGTCTGCGACCTCCTGGTGTGCGGCGGCGTCATGGTCAGGCCATCGGACACCACTCCCCGCAGGCTGAACTTCAGACGCGGGAATCGAGGCAGATAATCCGTGAAATACAACGACACCGCATACCGCTGGTCGGTCGGCAGCGGCACCTTCTTGCCGTCAAGAGTCTGCTGGGTCTTCATCAGCGAGAAACTCAGCCAGGAATCCGAACCTTCGACAAACTGGCCATAGAGCTTCAGGTCCAATCCCATGGCATAGCCCTTGGAATCATTGTTGCCGGAATAGACAACCTTCAGGTTGTCATATTCATAGCTGATGAGACGCGACAGATTCTTGTAATAGACCTCGCCTGTCAGCTTGAACGGGCGGTTCATGGCACGAAAGGTATAATCCGCGCCGAATATGGCCTGGATACTCAACGGCGACTTAATGTCACGGTTCAATATGATGGAGCTGTTGCCTAACGGATCGGTAACGGTATAACGGTATTCTTTGTAGAAGGGGCTCTGGTAATACACACCGGCGCCAATCCGGAAAATCCAGTTGGCTATGTTCGTAGGACTGATACTCAGGTTGACGCGGGGCGACGCCAGGAATTCCTTATTGAAATCATTGTACGACAGACGCACGCCGGCGTTCAGGGTCAGATAGGCCGCATTGGTCGTGAGATAGATCGCATCCTCCAGATAGGCCGAGAACCGGTTTATGTGGGCATCGTTTTTCGACGAGAGGTTATAGATCAGATGCAACGCATCCGGCTTGTGCGGCAACGAGTAACCCGCCGAGTCACGCCACTCCCATTCCTTGGTTCGGTCGCGGAAATTCTGACGCTGGTATTCGACACCAAACGAGAAATTGTTGGCACGATAACGGGTCACACCCTTGAAATGTGCGGAAATTACGGAGGATTTCAAACGGTTGCGTGAATGCTCCATATACTTGCCGACACCTAATTCGCCGCCTACTCCCTCCGGACCGCCCGTACCGGCCTGGTCAAGCCAGTACTCGCCCGAGATGTCGTAGCTCACAAGCTCATTGGAAAGGAATCCTCCGACACCGAACTGGAAACTCGTGGCCTTGTTGTGACGGTAGCCGACACTCAGCGCGCCGAGATAGGTCTCGAACTTATCCTTCTCCGAGCCGTCGAAGTATACCTTGAAGCTCTTCACATTTGAGGAGGTTCCGAAAGTCGTCTCGCGGTTATGGGGAGTGAAGTTGAAATGATTCAGTGATATATTGCCCAGGAAATTGACGCTCCAGTGGTCGTTGGGCTTAAGCGTCATGTTGGTCTGATAGTCGAAATACGACGGGTCATACTCACCCTTGGTATCCTGCGTGGCGAGCAACGAATTGTTCTTCTTGTAGCGCACGCCATGCAGCTGCGAGAACTTATTGGAATTCTGGCCGAACGACACGCTTCCGCCCATCAGGCTGGCGGAGACGGATGCCTCAAGAGCTTCCGGTTCGCGATACGTGATGTCCAGCGCCGACGACATCCTGTCGGCATATCGGGCCGGAAAACCACCTGACGAGAACTTCAGATTCCCGACCATATCGGGATTGATGATGCTGAGGCCCTCCTGCTGGCCTGAACGGATCAGCTGCGGACGATACACCTCCATGCCGTTGATATACACGGAATTCTCGTCGAACGAGCCTCCACGTACGGAATACTGCGACGACATCTCGTTGTTGCTGTTCACACCCGGCATGGTGGTGATCATTGCCTCGACGCTGCCTCCCGATACATCGGGCGAGAGCTTGAAACTCTCAGTATCGAAAGTCTGCATGCCGTTGATGTTGTTGCGGAAGCCCACGACCTCGAATTCCTTCAGGTCCACATCCATCGGATACAGGCGCACGTTCAACGTCAGGTCTCCCTTGGGATTCACGAGTTTGTGGTGAACCGTCTTGAATCCGACGCAGCTGTAGACCATCTCGATGGTATCCCTGGCAGCGATCTGCAATGTATAGTCGCCTTTCAGATTGGTGTTCGTACCGATTGCGGACCCCGCGACACGTACCGTCGCGAACTCCACAGGCTTGTCCTCGCTGTCTATGACCTTTCCGCTGATTCGCACATTATCGCCCAGCATCGGCACTGCCATGACAAGACACAACAGGATTGATGTCAATATTCCTTTCATCTCTCTAAAAACGCCCCTCGCTGCGCCTTTATTATGGAAACAGCTAATCCTCCGGACCAATAATTATGATAATTTTTGAAAAGAAGCACCCGGACAAACCATCATTTAATAAAATTTGTTAACTTTGCATGTTGAAAACCTTTGAAACACGCAGCTATTTATGAAAAAACTGTTAACGACCGCCCTGATACTGACCGCGTTCGGCATGACGGGCATGGCACGTGAATATAACGACTCCCTTCGCTATCGCGCTGAAATAGGAGGAACATTCTCGGCCGGCGACCATACTCCCTTCTGGATGGTGAACGACCATTACGGATTCTCTGGCCTGAAAAAGAACAACGCATGGATACGCGCCGGCATCTTCCATGACCTTGACAAGGATAAGCGATTCTCCTGGGGCGCGGGAGTCGATCTGGGTGTAGCGTTGAATTTCGAGCGCGTCTTCATACCACAACAGGTTTACGCCGAGGTGAAGTACCGTTGCCTGAACGCCTTTATCGGCCAGAAGGAGATGCCCGAGGACATGATAACGTCCGACCTGTCGTCGGGAGGACTGACTGTATCGAACAACGCACGCCCCATTCCACAGCTACGCGTCGGGATCTTCGATTACGCCGATTTCTGGGGCTGCAACGGTTGGTTCGCCGTCAAGGGGTATCTTGGCTACGGCATGTTCACCCAGAACGCATGGCTGCAGAAGTGGGTGGCCCCAAACTCTCCTTACGTTAAAAACATTCTTTATGCCACTCGCGCCATCTACTTCCGAGTAGGTAATGCCGACAAATTCCCGCTGGTAGGTGAATTCGGCATGAAGATGGACTCCCAGTTCGGAGGTACATATTATGGACCGGAGAAGAACGGCGTACGCGAAAAGCACCACTATCCGACTAATTTTCGTGCATGGATCAAAGGCATGATACCCCTCCACGGCGACAGCAGCACACACATCGGCGAACAGACCAACGTCCAGGGCAATTTCCTGGGCAACTGGAGCTTCGCACTTGGATGGTATGCCCCCGCGGAATGGAGCGTCAAGTTCTATTACCAACACCAGTTCGAGGACCACTCCATGCTGTTCTTCGATTATCCTTGGCGTGACGGTTTCTGGGGCATCGAGGGCAAACTGCCGAAGAATCCTTACGTATCCGAAATTGTCGCCGAATATCTTACGTCGCGCGACCAGGCCGGTCCCGTCTACTTCGACCATAACCAGAATATTCCCTATCAGGTATCCGGTGTGGACTGGTACTATAACCACTTCCTATATCAGACCTGGAGCAATTACGGCATGACTATAGGTAACCCTATGTTTGTTTCCCCCATCTATAATTCCGACCACGCCAACGCAATCCGCAACAACCGCATCCGCGCATGGAACGTAGGACTGAAAGGCAATCCTTCACCCCAGGTGGACTGGAAGCTCCGCATGTCGGGAATCAACAGCTGGGGCACCTACAGCGAACCGACACAGAATGTCAAGCATGATTTCAGCATGCTGGCGGAGATAAACTACCATCCGCTGAAACTGAAAGGCTGGCAGGGATCACTGAGCATCGGTTTCGACAACGGCGACCTGATAGGCAAAAGCTTTGGCGTGGGCATCACCATCGCCAAGGTCGGATTCATCAAATTCTAAATACTTTACCGCCATCAACAGCAATGCGCCGTCCCGAAGGACGGCGCATTGTCGCATAATGATATACTGCCTCTTAGTCGCGCTTGAAGATGTCGCGGGTGTAGACCTTCTCGGCGACATCGTCCAGAATGGAATCGTAACGATTGGCGATGATGGCCTTGGATTCCTTCTTGAAACGCACCAGATCGTTCACTACCTCGGAGCCGAAGAAAGTGGAGCCGTTCTCGAGCGTAGGCTCATAAACGATAACCTTAGCGCCTTTGGCCTTGATGCGCTTCATGACGCCCTGGATTGACGACTGACGGAAATTGTCGCTGTTGGACTTCATGGTCAGACGGAACACTCCGACAACGCAGGGCTGTTCCTTGGTCTGGTTGTAGACGGCGTTGCGCGTATAGTATCCGGCCATGTGGAGCACCTGGTCGGCGATGAAATCCTTGCGCGTGCGGTTGCTCTCAACGATGGCCGACATCATGTTCTGCGGCACGTCAGCGTAGTTGGCCAGCAGCTGCTTGGAGTCTTTGGGCAGGCAGTAGCCGCCGTAACCGAAGCTGGGGTTGTTGTAGTGGGTGCCGATGCGCGGATCCAGGCCGATGCCGTCGATAATGGACTTTGAGTCCAGACCCTTTACCTCAGCGTAGGTGTCCAGCTCGTTGAAGTAGCTGACACGAAGGGCCAGGTAGGTATTGGCGAACAGTTTCACGGCCTCGGCCTCCTTGATGCCCATGTAGAGCGTCGGGATATTCTCCTCGATGGCACCCTGCTGCAGCAGACCGGCGAATGTGTGCGCGGCATCGGTCAGTTTCTGCAGGTCTGTGACCTTGAGGATTGCCTCGTTTTCGTCGGCGTACTCAGGCTTGTCAACAATCTTTGGAATACCTGCTATGATACGCGAGGGATAGAGGTTGTCGTAGAGGGCCTTGCTCTCACGCAGGAACTCCGGGAAGAACAGAAGGTTGAAATGCGTTACGCCGCGCGCGGCGTAACGCATGTAGAGCGAGCGGCAGTAACCCACCGGAATCGTGGACTTGATCACCATGACTACATCCGGATTGACGCTCAGAACCAGGTCGATCACATCCTCGATACAATGAGTGTCGAAATGATTCTTGACCGGATCGTAGTTGGTGGGCGCGGCGATTACCACAAAGTCCGCGTCACTGTAGGCGGCAGCTCCGTCAAGTGTAGCCGTCAGGTCCAGGTCCTTCTCGGCAAGGTATTTCTCGATATATTCATCCTGAATCGGCGACTTTCGCTGATTGATCAGTTCTACTTTCTCAGGAATCACGTCAACGGCCGTGACCTGGTTGTGCTGCGCCAGCAACGTGGCGATGCTCAATCCGACATAGCCGGTTCCTGCAACTGCAATTTTCATAATATTCCGGTTGAATTACTTCTTTTAGTCATAAATCATTAACAATTCGCAAAATTACTAAAAATATAGCAATAATAGCGTCAAAACAACGATAAATAATCATAAACCTTTATCAAATCAATACAAAATCACCTCAGACACACATTACAGCGGTGGCACAGAAACATAAGTTCAAGATGGGATTGCTGGGATGGATCCTAATCGCCATCCCGTTAGGTATCGGAGCAGGCTTCATCTCTCCGATGTGGTTCGCGCGCCTGTTCGCCTCGTTCAACGGTGTATTCTCCCAATTCCTGGGATTCATGATTCCGTTGATTATAGTTGGATTCGTCACACCTGCGATCGCCGATGTCGGCTCGAAGGCGGGCAAGCTTCTGGTGGCCACGGCGTTGCTGGCATATTTCGCCACATTCTTCGCCGGAATACTGTCCTATTTCACCGGCGAGCTCACATTCCCGTGGCTCATAGGCGGTGAAATCGGTCTTGAGCAGGTGGATACAAGCAAGGGCATCGAACCATATTTCAACATCGACATTCCGGCCTTGATGCCCGTAATGACCGCCCTTGTCCTCTCCTTCATGCTGGGACTCGGCATCGCTTTCTCGACCGGCAACACCCTGCGCAATGTCGCCACCGAATTCCGAGACATAGTTGCCAAGACCATTCGCATCGCCATACTGCCTCTGCTCCCCTTCTATATCTTCGGCATATTCATGATCATGTCCATCGACGGCCAGGTCGGAATAATCCTCAATGCATTCCTGAAGATCATAGTGGTGATATTTATCCTCCACATCTTCATCCTGCTGCTGCAGTACTGCATCGCGGCATGCTTCAACCGGAAGAACCCCTTCAGGATGCTCGGCACGATGATGCCGGCCTACTTCACCGCACTCGGGACCCAGAGCTCGGCTGCCACGATTCCTGTGACCCTGCGTCAGACCATCAAGATGGGTGTAAACGAGGATATCGCCGGTTTCGTAGTGCCGTTGTGTGCCACCATCCACATGTCGGGTTCGGCACTGAAGATAACAGCCTGCGCTCTGGCGCTGCTGATAATGCACGGGCAGCCGCACGATGTCTCGATATTCGTACATTTCTGCGCCATGCTTGGAGTCACCATCGTGGCCGCGCCCGGCATACCGGGAGGATCGATCATGGCATCCTTGGGTATCCTATCCTCCATTCTCGGCTTCGACCAGCAGATGATCGCATTGATGATAGCCCTCTACATCGCCATGGATTCCTTCGGCACCGCATGCAACGTGACGGGCGACGGCGCTATTGCCGTGATTCTGAACAGATTCTTCGCTCCGAAGGTAAGCAAGGAACAGATGCCGGAAGTAAAGGCAGTGGAATCAACGGAACAGACCTGAGCTATCGGACGAAGGTCACTACGGTGATTCCTGCACCCCCGAAGCGTACATCCTCGTCCTCAAAATGAGCCACGGCTGTATTGGCCTTGAGCTGCTGGCGTATCAATGTCTTCAGGATTCCATGACCCGTACCGTGCAATATCCGTACCTTGTCTGCCTGGAATTGGATGGCATCGTCAATGAAATACATCACAGCCTGCAACGCCTCGTCAGCCCGCATGCCACGTACATCAATCTCCCGCTTGAAATTCAACTGACGCGTTCGGCTCTCGGCCGAAGTCGAGACACCCACGCTCATTGTGGTCGATAACGCCGACGGCCTTGGCTTACGGCTAGACTTCAGACGTGACAGCTCCACGAACGTACGCAACGCGCCGAAGGCGACCTCGGCCTTCTTGCCGCTGATGGACAGTATCTCGCCCGGCGTATTGTTGCCCTCCATGGTTACGTAGTCACCTACGGCAAGCTCCTTTTTCGACTCCGGTGCGGGCTCGAGTGCCGGCTGCTGTGGTTTCTTGTGCTGTTTCTTGCGTTTCAATGGCTTCAGGTTGGCGGGAAGCTTATCCTTATCGGACTCTTCAGGATTAAGGGTTTCACTGACGAAATCCTTTAGTTCCGCGCGCAGTGCCTTGGTTCTCTCCTTCTCGGCCTGTGCGTTGCGGATATCCAGGATTGTGCGCTCGATCCTGGCGTTCAATCCCTCGACTATCTCTCTCGCCTCCTTGCGGGCCTCGTCCAGAATGGCGCGACGCTGCGCCTTCAGGTCGCCGGCCTGCTCCTCGTACTTCTCAAGTATGGAGTCCAGACGCGACTCCTTCTCCTTGATGTTCTGACGCTTGGAGTTCCAGTATCGACGGTCGCGCGCTATCTCCGACAGGTATTTGTCGATGTTGACGTACTCGCTGCCGACTGTTTCCTTGGCCATGGCGATCACATCCTGCGGCAGACCCATCTTGTGGGCTATATCGAGCGCGAAGGAACTCCCGGGATTTCCGATCTCAAGTTTGAACAGAGGCTGCAGATGCTGACGGTCGTACATCATCGCGCCGTTGACGAATCCTTCGTTACTGTCGGCGAATGTCTTGAGGTTCTGGTAATGTGTCGTAACCACGCCGCAGGCCCCCGACCTGCCCATCTTGTCAAGGATGGCCTGAGCCATGGCTCCACCTATCTGGGGTTCCGTTCCAGAACCCATCTCGTCGGCCAGAAACAGAGTGCGGTCGTTGCAATGCTGCAGGAAGAAGCGCATGTTGCTGAGATGCGACGAATAGGTGCTAAGCTCGTTCTCGATGGACTGCTCGTCGCCGATGTCGATCATCAGCGTCTGGAACATGCCCATGTGCGAGTTCTCGTACAATGTCGGCATCATGCCGCACTGCATCATGTACTGCACGATCGCGACAGTCTTGAGTGTGACTGACTTACCGCCGGCATTCGGGCCGGATATCACCAGAATCCTGTTCTTCCGGTTCAACGTGATGGTCAGAGGCACCACCTCCTTGTGCACGGCCCGCAACGACAGGAGCAGTCCCGGATGCACGGCATGGTACCATTCCAGCTCCGGCTTCTGGTTCAGATGCGGCATACGGGCATCTGTATCGATACCGAATCTGGCCTTGGCTATGATGAAGTCGAGCCGCCCCAGCAGCAGGCAGGACTCTGATATATCCTCGATGTAAGGACGAATTTCCGTTGCTATCTGCGTCAGTATCCTGATTTCCTCCCGTTTCTCGTCCATTTCCAGCTCGCGCAGACGGTTTCCGGCCTCCACTACTTCGGCAGGCTCGATGAACACGGTCTTGCCCGTGGCGCTCTCGTCATGTACAATACCGTTGATCTCGCGTTTGTTCCCGGCATTGACGGGAATCACCATTCGTCCGTCACGAATCGCAGGCGTGACATCCTTGTCGACCAGTCCTGCCTTAACAGCCCGGTCCAGGACCGACCGCATCAGACGTTGCATCGATCCGGCCGAGCGCCTGATCAGTTGACGTATCTCATACAGTGCGGGCGATGCCGTATCCTTTAATTCTCCGAATTTGTTGACTGCATCCGATATTGTAGTAATCAGAGCCGGAAACGACCGGATTTCCGACAGTTCCTTGGCAAGAGCTGGATACATATGTTCCCCATCGGCCTCCCCCTTTTTGTTCTGGCAATAGAAAGCCCGCACCTCGTTGAACGATACCAGTATCTGGTATAGCCTGCAGAGCCTTTCGGCCGACATGAACGATCCCGTGGCCCTTATCTCAGTCAGATAGGGTGTAACATCGTGCGACGATGGCACGGCGTAGGGTACGGATGCTCGTAGTACGGACATCATCTGGTCCACGCACTCCAGCTCATGACGCACCAGGTCATAATTGTTGGAAAAGGCCATTTCTGCGACACAGTCTTTTCCCAAACGCGATCCGCACAATTCCGTCAGGTCCCGGCGAATGCTGTCAAATCCTATTTTAGACTCAAAATCTTTCGGATATATCATCAATCGTCAAATGCAATTTAATTTCAAGGGACTTCCGTGCAGAACATGTGCAGGAAATCTCAGTCCTTGCTGACCGGCAAAGCCAACATTGGGACATCCAGGGCAAAAAGGCATTGGTGCGCCACCGACGGACGGAACAGCCGGGTGAATATCCCGGCCTTCCTGTTCGGTGCGATCACCAGATCAATCTTGTTTTCCTTGATGAATTCATCTATCTCGGAAGTGATCTTTGTCTCCTCTATCAGTGCCTGGTGGAACCTCAGCCTTGGCCATGCGTCGGAAAGCCGTTCATAGAGGGTCTCGAGCTTGTCCTTGGCATCAGTCATGTTCCGGTGCGTCACCGGCATCAGCCATATGTCGGCCTCTGGCATATCGAAAACCTTCATCATCCGTTCCAGACCCACTATGTCATACTGTTCCAATGTACAGAACATAAGGCACCGGGACATCGGCTTGCGGTTATCCTCAGTATAATTGTCTGGAATCGTGAACACCGGTACGCGGCATGAATCCAGCACCTCGGCCGTGACACTGCCGATCAATTCCTCTTCCTTCCTGTTGATGCCGCGGGTAGCCATCACCACGAGTCTCGGTGTGTTCTGACGGCAGTATTCAAGAATCTGATCCTCGGCCACACCTTCCAGCAGCAACGACGAGAACCTGACGTCAGGCAATTCCCCACCCCTCTGCATATCATTGATTTTCGCCCGGAATTTCTGTAAGCTCCTCTCGGCCGCCTTACGGATGTCGCGCTGCTCGATAGCCTCCTGGATTTCCTCGTCGGCCGGGTCGAAGGAACCCATATATTCTCCGAAGATAGGGTCGCCATACCAGATTGCAGGATAGACATGAAGTATGACCGGAGCCACCTGCATGACCCGGGCAAAATGAAAGCCGACCCTGACGGCCAGCATTGAAGAGTCGGAAAAATCGAAGGGAATGAGCAGTTGCCTGCTCATTCCCGAACTCGTGGCATTCATTTTTGCTTCTGCTCCTCAAGGATCTTGATGGCCATGTCATAGATCGTGGTATCATCAAGTACGACGAGTCCACCGTCGGGTCCCGGCTCTATGTGCAGGGCGGCATTCTTGCCAAACTCATAGTTCACGCCTCCGAAGTAGTTGCGGACCGTCTGCACGGTTACGTTGAGCGCGTCTGCAATACGATGGGTGGAGCCGTCGGGGAGACTGTCCTTGATACGACGAAGCTCATTGAATGTGATTGTTTTGCTCATGGTCGTGTATATTGAGTGTTAGTTTACGGTTCAGGAGAGCGGTTCCGGTCTTTCTACGGACCCTGTGCACTCTCGCAGTGCTAAATTAGATATTTTTTTCTTTATTACAAAAACATCGGGCAACATTTTTGAAATATTTTGTATGTTTAAAAACATACATATAGAACCAATTTTGCTATAGCACTGATTTTCAGATAGGTTCGAAGGCATCATTCCGAATCCAGCCGATAAACTGGCTGTTCAGCCGAACCTTGTACCACTCCGGACGGTCGTCCTGACCCCGCTCCGTGTCCAGAATCTGAAGCACCGTACCTTGGGTCAGCGGTGATGCCGATGGCTTGGCCGACGTGGAGGGATCCGTACGCAGCTCCACCTTATATTCCGTAATTACTCCCTCGTCGTGGGTGCGTGCTGCCCGGGCGCCCATGAAGGCGAAAATCAGGAATATCACCGACAAAGCCAGCATCGTGCCACCGCCGAAGAAACCTATCTTGCGAACCAATACCGTATCGATGAAGATATACAGCGCCACGCAGATACAGAACAGCACAAAGGCAAGCCCGCTCCAGAACGCCCATGTGTTCGAGGCATGCCGCTGCGTGATGTATTGCTCTACGGCCATGAAGAACGATGACTCCTCGGGTACGACCGATGCCTTCTTGTCCTTCAGCTCGGCCTGGTTGGCGTCCTGCACACGGCTCTGGATGTACTTGATGTTCTCACGTGCCTCGCGGTTCGAGGGGTTCTGCTGCAGCGCCCTGCGGTAACACAGCATGGCGTTGCCGAGCTGCCCGGCGCGTGTATACGCCTGCCCCATATTGAACAGCAACGCTGATGACGTGCCGTGGTCATGCTCCAGCTGACGGTAACACTCTATAGCCTTCTGATAATCGCCGGCATCGTATGCCTTGGTCGCATCCTCCAACGGTCCGGCCTGCATGGTAAGCACACCGGCCAGCAACAGAATGAATATATTTACGATCCTCTTAGTCATGACTTGCGTTTCTAAATGCATCCTCCAGTTCATTGATCGAGGCGATGGCCTCCTTATAATCCCGCTCCATACTCTGGTCGCCTCCGGCCGACGAATACTTGGCGAATTCCGCCTCGTCCATCAGATTGATCAGCCTGTCGGTCACGGCCGACGGGATGCCCTTGGCGTCCAGCTTCTGACGGATATTGTCACGGAGCAGCTCAGATGTCGGCATCTTGAGCTTGTCACCTAAGTATCCCCACAAGGCTGTCAGCAGCTCGTCGTAGAACAGGTCACGGTTCTTCTTCCGCATCGCCGCTGCGGCGCGGCGCAGGCGACGGCGGGCTATCTTGTTGGCCCGGCGCATGTTCAGCGCCGTCATGTCCTTGTGCAGCGAGTTGTAACGCCACCATCCGGCCACACTTCCGGCCAGCAGAACGGTCGGGATGATGAACCATAACCAGTAATAGCCTTTATAGACTATCGGCTCATGCTTGCGGTGCAGCCTGCCGATGTCCACCTTCTGAAGCGTCGGATCGAAATGCTGGCGCTTGCGCACCTGTGATTTGGCCGATCCTTTGCCCTTGCCTACCGTAATATTGTAGCCCTTAGCGGTTGATTTCTCATATTGGCCGGTCTCAGGATTGAAGTATATTAACTGCACATCGGGAATCTTGAAAGTACCTTCCTCGATAGGCATGAACGAGTAGTCGAACGTCACGTTGCCCGAGGTATTGGTCGAGCCGACGCTCACATTCTGCGTAGTTGTCGGGGTATAGATCTCAAGCTGCGGTGGATAGATTGTTGCCAGGTCAGGCATCTGGATGTATTTCAGATTACCCGTACCGGTAACGGTGTAGACTATGGATGCCGTCTGGTTGGTCTTGAACTCGCTGTCCTTCAACTGGGATGTAATCTGGAACCTGCCTACACCTCCGCTGAAGTCGCCTGGCTTAGGCATGGGCAAAGCCTTGACGTCGATAGTCAGGTCGTTAGGCGTGACGTTCAGCTGCAGCGGCTGGCTGTAGGCCATGCCTCCGAAGAAGGGGTCGTGGAAATACTCGCGACGGTCCACGGAAATGGTGTAGGTGTTTCCGGTTACCTTCAGCTTGCCTGTCATCTGAGGGAAGATGATGTACCGCGCTATGATGGCGGTAGCGTAAGTCTGGCCTTCGTGAGTCTCGTAACTGAGCTGTTGGGAAATATCTTTGGATTCCTCGATCACGAAACCATTGAACTTCGGCGCCGATGTTGCTCCGATGAACTTGACTGCGTCATAATTGGTGTAAAGCTTCACGGTGTAGACCAGCGCCTCTTGTTCGTAAGCCGTTGTTTTGGTCACATTGGCGCGGAGGAACAGGTTCTGGTCGCCATGACCTATGTACCGGGGCTTGCTGTCGTCGTCCGGCGTATCGGCACAGCCACGATTGGAGTTTCCACGGCCCACCGTCGGGTCCTGCGCCGGCATCGGTTTACCGATGTTGTATTTCACCACATTACTCTTGACGCCTCCAACGCTGACAGGGCCGAAACTATAACTTCCCTCGCTCTTGGCCCGCAGGGTCATGGTCCAGGTATATGACCGCTCGGTGGTGACATGACCGTTGATGCTGGTGCTACGCATCGACGAGCCAGTGCGGTCGAAGTAATTGACTGCGGCACCGGGCACCGTCGTCGGCTTGGATGGTGACCCGTCAAGATTGACGACCTCGATGGTTATGTAGAACAAGTCCCCGGTCTCGATGGTGCGTTTGCCATTGCCCGGGATTACCTTCAGCCTTACCTCCCCGGCCATTCCAAGCAATACCCCGAACAGCAGAAGAACGACTATCAAATATCTTTTCATGTCAGACTGCTTTCAACATAAATTGTTCAGATATCAAGCACCGGAGCCTTCTGTGCTATGGACTGAGCCTTGACCTGCACGGGCTCCGACTTTACAATCTCGTATTTTCCTGTCTCCGGATTGAAGACCTCGATCCATATCGGCCCGATTACCGCACCGCTTTTGGAAGTGGGTATGAACGTGCACTCCATCTGCAGTTCTGAGACCAGTTTTCCGTCACGTAGATACTGACGGCGGTTTTCAGAGAAGGATTTCAGCTTCGTTCCTTGGCCGAAAGCGTCATGATATTCAGGCAGTGTGTCAGCGTCCAGCCAGCCGTCACCCGCTACCGTCACGATGGCTATTGCCTCCTCGTTAAGGTAGATATCGCCCGGAGGAATGGTCACAGAGACCTTGAAATCGCCCACGGCACCCGAGAAATCTGACTCGGCGTCTGTGGCTGGCAATTCACGCACATTGAACTGGACCGGACTTACCGGTACCTCGACACGTTCGGTTTCCATGGTCTGCATCCGGCCCCAGTAGGGGTCGTCGTAGAGTTTCGGAATCGCTATGTCCACGAGATAGCGCCCTCCCTTCAGAGTATATTTTCCCTCTTTATCCAGTGCCACAGCATAGCTGTCGATTGGATAGACATACCATGTCTTACCCTCCTCTTCCACAATCTTTGGCTCCGGATTGAAGTCTGCACGCTGAAGATAACTGAACTTACCCCGTTCCAACGTGGGGCTTTTGCTCTGCTGAACTCCTCTGATCTCGTA
>DXXK01000027.1 GCA_019416425.1 Bacteroidales bacterium | reverse complement strand
GCTCGTAGTCCGTGCTCATGATCTCGGGGTCGAAGCTGTAGTGCCGGCGCACATATTCCTTGAGCGACGCGGTACGGCCCATGGCCAGGCGCACGTTGTTGTCGTACGGGCCCTCGGGCGAGGCGTAGCCCTTGATGGTGATGCGCGTTATGGTGGCGTCCGGGTCGTTCCTGACCTTGTCGATGGACTCGATGATCCTGGCGATCTCCGTCTTGTTGCGGCGGTAGGTCGGCTTGATCTCGGTGCGGTTCACCACGAAGTCGATGTAGGCGCGGCCCTCGGCGGTCAGCTCGATGGCGCTGTCGCCCGTCAGCTCGATGAAACGGAAGTCGGGGATGAAGCGCGGGGGCTCGAAGTCCAGCTCGGCCAGCGGAGTGTCCTCGTCTTTGCGCAGCGGCTTGCAGCAGTTGCCTAATTTCTGGCACATGTCCAGGCGTGACCGTGTCATCCAGGGCTCGAAGGGAACCTCGTCGCGGTAGGAGATGACCTCCCTGGAGCTTGCGGAGTAGACCTTGTCGCCCGGGGCGACGTCCTTGTTGCGGACATGCGCGTAGTAGCGGTTGCGTCCCGCGATGCGGACCGAGGGGAGGTAGAGCGTGTCGGTGGTGGTGACGCCGGTCAGCATCGGGGTGAACACCACCTCGTTGTCGCGTCCGGGGCGGATGTCGCTGGGGATGATGTCCATCGCCACATAGAGTTTGTCGCCGACACGGCGCACGTTTATGTCGGACAGCCTGACCAGGCTCTCGGCCTGCGCCGACAGGGCCGTGACGGCCAGCGCCGCGACTGCCGCGTATCTGTGGATTGTCTTCATGTTGCTCAGAATGTGTATATCAGGTTTATGGCCGCCTTGGTCGGTCCGAAATAGTTGTGGGGACGGTCGCTGTCGACCTTCCGGCCGCAGTCGGCGCACTCGTACCTGTCGTAGCGGGTGTAGACCCAGCCGATGCCGATCTCGGCCTCGATGCTCCAGTGCCTGTCCAGGATCCAGCTGTAGCCGTACGCGACGCCCGCGCCGCCCATCCAGCCCTGGTAGCGGTAGTCCTTGAGGTTCTTGTAATTGGTGCCGAGGAACCTGAACGGCATGTCGAGGTTGCCGAAGTTGTACTGGCCTCCGATCAGATGCGCGCCGACGAAGTGTCCGGCGAAGGCCTGGCAGAACCAGTAGCGGACCTCGGGCTGCACGGCCCAGTGCTTCCACTTCCTGCCGTCGACGGTCCAGGCGTTGAGGTTGCCGCTCAGGTCGCCGGTCCACTGCGGCGCGAACCTTACCTCAACACCCCCGTTCAGGGTGCAGGTCGCATCGTACAGCAGGTTGGTCTTCAGCGCTACGTTCTGGGCTGCGGCTGATACAAACGTCAGCATCATCGCCGCCATCAGCAGATGTATTCTTTTCTTCATAGTGCAAGCTACAAGAAATTACGTCAGTCAAAGTTTCTAAATCAGTTGTCAGTCTAAAAAAAACAGATATACGTTTCGCGTTTTATAAAAAGCCGTTATTGTCAAACGTATAAGCTATCAAAAACAGTCAAAGTATGTCGTTTTAATTAAACAGCGGTATAGCATACGGCCACCAAAGGACGCGTCCCTCACTGGATTTCGGAGTATACTACAGTATTTTCGGTTATATGCAAATCGAAAATCTATGCAAAGATACAACCGTTTTGCTTAAAAACAAGCGTGGTTAACTCAAATATTACAGAAGTTAATAATATTTAACATTTAAAGAGGAGGTAAAACGCTAGTTACGTTAATTTTGCCCCTATTCCACAATGGATAATTGCGCCTACACACTTGGTGCCGATATATTTTTGACGCGCGGCACATGCTGATAAATACAGCTGTACCGCGCGTCTATGCGGAAATATGGCGTGTCACTTCTCGCGCATGAAGATGGCGATGGGGGTACCGTGGAAGTCCCAGTGGTCGCGGATCCGGTTCTCCAGGAATCGGCGGTAAGGCTCCTTGACCCACTGCGGCAGGTTGCAGAAGAAGATGAACGTCGGTATGACGGACTCCTTCAGCATCGTCACATACTTGATCTTGACGTACTTGCCCTTGTTGGCGGGAGGCGGTGTCTCGGCAATCACCTCAAGCATGTACTCGTTGAGCTTGGCGGTGGGTATGACGCGGCGGCGGTTCTCGTAGACGTGGACAGCAGTCTCCAGCACCTTGAAGATGCGCTGCTTGGTCAGCGCGGATGTGAACAGGATAGGGAAGTCGGTGAAGGGCGCGAACCGGGCGCGGATGGCCTGCTCGTAACGCCGCTGCGCCTCCAGACCGCGGTCCTCGACCAGGTCCCACTTGTTGACGCACACCACCAGCCCCTTGCGGTTGCGCTGGATCAGGCCGAAGATGTTGGCGTCCTGCGCCTCGATGCCGCGCGTGGCGTCGATCAGCAGGATGCAGACGTCCGACGCCTCGATGGCGCGGATGCTGCGGATCACCGAGTAGTACTCGATGTCCTCGTTCACCTTGTTCTTCTTGCGGATGCCGGCGGTGTCCACCAGGTAGAAGTCGAAACCGAACTTGTTGTACCGATGGTAGATGGAGTCACGCGTGGTACCGGCGATATCGGTTACGATGTGGCGTTCCTCACCGATGAAGGCGTTGATCAGCGATGACTTTCCGGCGTTGGGCCGGCCCACGATGGCGAACCTGGCCACATTCCGCTCGGTCTCTTCCTCGGGTTCCTTGTCGGGCATGTCCTTGACTATCTCGTCCAGCAGGTCGCCGGTTCCCGAGCCGTTGGCCGACGACACCTCGATGGGGTCGCCCAGGCCGAAGCTGTAGAACTCGGCGGAGTTGAAGCGGGCGTTGCCCACGTCCTCCTTGTTGGCCACGACTATGACGGGCTTCTTGCTGCGCCGCAGTATCTGGGCCACCTTGTCGTCCAGGTCGGTTACGCCGGTGGTGCAGTCCACCACGAACAGGATCACGTCGGCCTCCTCGATGGCGATGTGCACCTGCTTGTTGATCTCCTCCTCGAAGATATCGTCGGAGTTGACCACCCAGCCACCGGTGTCGACGATGCTGAATTCCTGACCGTTCCAGTCCACTTTGCCGTACTGCCGGTCGCGTGTGGTGCCGGCTGTACCGTCAACGATGGCCTGCCGCGTCTGCGTCAGACGGTTGAACAACGTGGACTTGCCCACATTGGGACGGCCCACTATCGCTATTAGCTTGCTCATTCCTTTTAGTTATTATTCCATATAACCGAACTCGCGCAGCTTCGACTCTCGGTTGCGCCAGTCCTTCTCCACCTTGACGAAGAGTTCCAGGTAGACCTTCTTGCCGAAGAAGCGCTCTATGTCCTCGCGGGCCTGGATGCCGACCTTCTTGATGGCGGTGCCTCCCTTGCCGATGATGATGCCCTTCTGCGAGTCGCGCTCCACGTAGATCACCGCCATGATGTGGATGGAGTTCTCCTTCTCCTCGAACTTCTCCACGATTACCTCGGCACTGTACGGAATCTCCTTGTCGTAGATCTGTAGCAGCTTCTCGCGAATGGTCTCGGTTACGAAGAAGCGGGCAGGCTTGTCGGTCAGGGCGTCCTTGCCGAAGAATGGCGGCGATACAGGGAGCAGCTCCACGATACGTGCCTTCAGGTTCTCGACATTGAAGTCCTCGGTGGCGCTGGTGGGGAATATCTCGGCGTTGGGCAGACGGTCGTGCCACTTGGCCACGAGAGCCTCCAGCTCGGACTGGCTCTTGCACAGGTCGATTTTGTTGATGACCAGCAGGACGGGGACGGTCTCCTTGGCCACACGGTCCAGGAAATCCCGGTTCTTCTCGGGATCCTCGACCACATCGGTGACGTAGACCAGTACGTCGGCGTCGGTCAGGGCGCCCTCGCTGAAGTCGCGCATGGACTCCTGCAGCTTGTACTTGGGCTTGAGCACGCCCGGGGTGTCGGAGTATACGATCTGGTACTCCGGCGTGTTTACGATGCCCATGATGCGGTGGCGCGTGGTCTGGGCCTTGTTGGTGATGATGCTGAGGCGCTCGCCCACCAGGCGGTTCATCAGCGTGGACTTGCCCACGTTGGGGTTTCCGACGATATTGACGAAGCCGGCGCGGTGACCGTCGGGAATCGCGTCGCCCGTGGCGCTTAAGGCGGCCTGGGTTATATTTTCTTCATTCATAATTTCCGGGTTTAACTTTAAGTTAAAACCCACGGTGCCGCGTATTGGTTCGCGGAATCAGAAAAAAGGGCACCGGATTTGACTCTGATGCCCTGTGATGAGTTTGGAACTGTATCTACTCAGGCCTCGGGGGTGTCGAAAGCCCAGACCAGATACATGGCGCCCCAGGTGAAACCGGCGCCGAAGGCCGTCAGGACTATGCGGTCGCCCTTGCGGAGACGGTGCTTGTACTCGTCGAGGCACAAGGGGATCGAGGCGGCCGATGTGTTGCCGTAATGCTGGATGTTGACCAGAATCTTCTCCTCAGGAATCTTGATGCGGCCGCCGACGGCCTCGATGATGCGGAGGTTGGCCTGATGGGGCACGAACCAGTCGACCGTGTCGGGAGTGAGGCAGTTGCGCTGCATCACGGACTGCGATGATGTCAGCATGTCGGTCACGGCGTTCTTGTAGACGTTTCGGCCTTCCTGATATACGTAATGCTCGCGGTTCTGAACAGTCTCGATGCTGGCGGGACGTGCTGAACCGCCGCCCTTCATCAGCAGGTGGGACAGTCCCTCCCCGTCGACATGGAATTCACCGTCGATCACGCCGACATTCTCCTGAGTGGGTTCCACCAGGACAGCGGCGGCAGCGTCACCGAACAGGGGGCATGTGGCACGGTCCTGGTAATCGGTCATGCTCGACATCTTCTCGGCGCAGACCACGATCACCTTCTTGTAAAGACCGGCCTCGATGTAACCGCGGGCGGCCTGCATGCTGACTATGAAGCCTGCGCAGGCGGCCTGCAGGTCGTAACCGTAGGCGTTCTCCAGGCCGCAGTCATGGATGATGATCGAGGCGGTGGAGGGGAAACGGTAATCGGGGTTGGAGGTGGCGCATATCAACAGCTCAATTTCCTGAGGCTTGACTCCGGTATCGGCAAGCAGGCGGTTCACGGCCTGGATGCCCATGAAGCTGGAGCCTTTGGATTCATCCTTGAGTATACGGCGCTCCTTGATGCCGACGCGGGTGGTGATCCACTCGTCGTTGGTATCCACCATCCTGGACAGCATTTCGTTGTCCAGGATGTCGTCGGGGACGTACGAGGCGATGCCGCTGATTTTTGCGTGTGTCATGTCAGGATTCGGGGGTTATTTCTCAATCACCACACGGCCGCGATAGTAGCCGCACTCGGGGCAAACTGTGTGGTAAACATGCCATGCGCCGCAATTGGGACACAGTGCGATTGTGGGTACCAGAGCCTTGTCGTGTGTACGACGCTTGGCGGTGCGGGTATGCGATTGTCTGCGTTTAGGATGTGCCATTTCTTATTTTGTTTTTATTATGTTTGTTTCGTAATCAATCGTCGTTTTCCATATCGGAGACGGCCTCCTCCCGGGCCTCCTCGCGGATTTCGTCGGCCTCCTCATCGTCCTGGCTGGCGCCACGGTGCTTGCGCAGCGCCTCAAGCATGGCGCGGTTGCACTTGCCCTGCGGGTGGACGTGCCGGATGGGGATGGTCAGCAGGATGGTGTCGTAGAGCATGTACGCCACGTTCAGGTACTTGTTGCTGCCAGGAATCACCAGCAGGTTGTCAGCCCCGTCGTCGTAGCTGTCGCCGTACTTCACTGTAACCTTGTATTCCGTGTCGACCTCATGGGCCATCGGGTCCAGACAGCGGTCGCACGGTATCTGCAACATCCCCTTGCAGTGGAACACGCAGTAATAGGCATCGTTGCGCTTGTCCATGTCCATGTGGACATGGATGTCCGACGACAGGATGTCATTGTTCTCCATATTCTCGAAGAACTCCTTGTCGATCTCGAAATCCTGTTCGTAGTGTCCGTCGGCTTTGCCGGCCAGATCCACCTTAAATGCACTGAATTTTCCCACTGTTGTGTGAATGTTGGTTTTGTAACTGTACCTCCGAGGGGAATCGAACCCCTATCTAAAGTTTAGGAAACTCCTATTCTATCCGTTGAACTACAGAGGCTTACAATTCCCATGACAGTTCCCTGCAGGTGCAAGGAACGGCCAAGGTGCAAATAGCAACTGCAAAATTACAACTTTTTTCGCAAACTACCAAACTGTTATCAATTAGGGATGAGGAATTAGAAATGAGGAATGGAGTGTTTTTAATGATATTTTAATAGTTAGTTGGGAATTTATTGTTAACTTTGCGGAAAATTAACAATATAAATGAGTATCCGAAGATATATATGGCTGATGGCGGTGTGTGTGGCGGCGTTCTTCGTCAGTTCGGAGGCGTTGCAGACGGACATCATGGAGAGTCGCAACCTGGTAACGGCCAACGAGATGGTGGAGTACGGCAACTGGCTGGTACCGACCATGAACGGGGAGCTTAGGCTTGAGAAGCCGCCGTTCCCCACATGGGTCGCGGCCGTGATCCAGATACTTGTGCCCGACAGCATCGGGGCGCAGCGCGCCGCCGCCGGCACCATGGGAGCCCTCTGGGCCCTGTTCCTGTTCCTGACCGTCGAGGCCGTGACGTGGCGCGAGGACACCGCCGGCCTCTCGACCATAATCTTCCTGACATGCTACTCCGTGGTGCTGATGGGACGCACCGCCACGTGGGACATCTACTGCCACGCCTTCATGCAGGGAGCCGTGTGGCTGCTGTTCAGGATATTCTACACTGACCCGTGCGAGCGACGGCGGCGTCACATATGGATGTTCCTGGTCGCCGGGCTGCTGATGGGACTGTCGTTCCTGAGCAAGGGACCGGTGTCGTTCTTCGCCCTGCTCCTCCCCTTCATGATAGCCTGCGCCTTCTACGGGCGCCCGGACACCCGCTTCAGCGGACCCGGCGTCACCGTGATGCTGGTGACGCTCCTGGTGGTCAGCATGTGGTGGTACGTCTACATCTACGTGTTCCATACCGACTTGGCCACCGCCGTGCTCCACAAGGAGTCCGGCGCATGGGTCAGCCACAACGTGCGCCCCTGGTGGTACTACTGGCGCTATTTCCTGGAGACGGGTGTCTGGTCGCTGCTGACGCTGGCGGCGCTGCTGGCTCCGCTGTTTGTCCGGGCGTTGCGCGGACAGCGTGACTTCGTCTTCGCCGTGGTGTGGATGTTGGGCGCCGTGGTGCTGCTGTCGCTCATGCCCGAGAAGAAAACCCGCTACCTGCTGCCGGTCATGGCGCCGAGCGCCATGAGCGTCGGCATCTTCCTGATGTACGTCTACGATGAATGGAACGAGTTCCGCGCAGGCCGCATCATCTACCGCGTCAACGGCTGGCTGGTGACGGTCATCACGGGATGCCTGGCCGTCGGCGTGCTGTACCTGTGGCTCGGTATGGGGGCTGTCAACGCATGGGTGGCCATAGTGTCGTTCCTGCTGTTGGCTGCCGATGCCGTATGGATGGGCATCTGCACGCGCCAGGGCTTCGTGGTCCACTTCGTGGACGCGGTGGCGGTGCTGTTCATCGTGGCCGAATGCCTGCTGATGACGCAGGTCACCTCGTTCTTCAACAATCCGGCGTCGCGTCCCATCAGCAGGATACGGACGGACTGGCGCGTGGAGGGACTGCGCCTGTTCCGAATCACTGACAACGGCGTGCGGATGGAACTGGTGCTTGGTGCCGGCCATCGCATACGCCCCATCCCGACGGCCAAGGCCGACACGGTGCTGATGCTGATGCCCTGCGCGGTGCTAACCAAGCAGCCCGTGAGCCATATACTCTCCGCGAGGACGCTGGAAAAGATCGACACAGTATATATAGGGACTTTCGACGACAACCGCCACGCCCGGACCAACAGCCATTACAATCCCGAGCTGGTGAACCGCGTTACTATAATCAGACCCAAAATAAGATTCTGGCCCGATATAATAGAATGGCCCGAAGATAGAATCATGCCCAGATGAAACTATGAATAAGACATCGGAATATGAATTGACAATAGTCGTCCCAGTGTACAACGAGGAGGACAATATGGAACGGCTGGAGAAGGAGCTGTCGGGGTTCCTGCCGAAGGCGTCGGTGCGTAGCTGCGTGCTGTTCGTCAACGACGGCTCGAAGGACAGCAGCCTGGCGCGGATCAAGGAAATCTGCGGACGTCAGCCGGACTTCTACTATATCAGCAGCGATGCGAACCATGGGCTGAGCACGGCCATCAAGGCGGCCATCGACACGGTGGAGAGCCGTCTGACAGGCTACATCGACGCGGACCTGCAGACCAATCCGGAGGATTTCAACCTGTTGCTGGAGCATACCGACCACCATCAGTTAGTGACGGGTATCCGCGCCAAGCGCAAGGACTCGTGGTTCAAGAACGCGCAGTCCAGGATAGCCAACGGCTTCCGCCGCAGCATGACGGGCGACACGGCCACGGACACGGGGTGTCCGCTGAAGATCATCTGGACGGACTATGCCCGGCAGCTGCCGTTCTTCGACGGCATGCACCGTTTCCTGCCCGCGCTGATGCTGCTGGTGGACGGCAAGTTCTACGAGATGCCGGTGCGGCACTATCCCCGTGTGGCGGGCGTGTCGAAGTATCATCTGTACAACCGTCTGGTATCGCCGTTCATGGACTGCTTCGCCTACCGCTGGATGAAGAAGCGCTTCATCCGTTACCAGATCGACAACCATAACATCTGACACGCGGATGACGGGATCGCAATTGCTGGTGTACGGCATCGGGTTTCTGGCGCAGGGGTTCTTCTCGGCGCGTATCCTGGTGCAGTGGATCATGTCGGAGAAGGCGAAGAAGGTCCTGTCGCCCTCCATCTTCTGGGTGCTGAGCATCTGCGGCGCCTATCTGCTGTGCATCTACGGGTGGCTGCGCAATGACTTCAGCATCGTGCTGGGTCAGTTCATCTCCTATTATATATACCTGTGGAACCTGAACATGAAAGGTGTATGGAAGCGGGTCAACGTGATGCTGAGATGGCTGCTGCTGCTCACTCCGGTTGTGGCGATCGTTCTGGTGTCGCAGGATGCGGCGCGGTTCGCACGGCATTTCTTCCAGGCCGACGGGGTACCTGTATGGCTGGTGGTGTACGGCAGCACGGGGCAGGTACTGTTCACGCTGCGGTTCATCTACCAGTGGTATGTGTCGCGCACCGACAACGAGTCGGTGCTGCCGCCGGGATTCTGGATCATCAGCATCGTCGGGTCGTCAATCATCATCAGCTACGCCATCATCCGTCTGGACCCGGTATTGATCCTGGGTCAGTCCATGGGCCTGATCGCCTACATCCGGAACCTGGTCATCGGGCGCCACGGGCGCCACGGCGGGTGAGGCGGTGAAGGAGCGGGGTGATTTTCGGGACGGATTCGTAGCTGGCGACGACGGCGAGGTAGACCAGCAGCATCAGGGTGCGCGTCACATAGACCAGCCAGGGTGCGAAGATGGCAGCGATATACATGCCGCCGGCATAGAGCGCCGCCGCGAGGAGAGTGTAGAGACCCATGCGCTTCAGCTCGTAGGGAATCGGATAGCAGTGGCGCCCCACAAAGTAACTGAGCACCATCACCACGGCATACGCCACCAGCGCGGCGACAGCCGATCCGATGTAGCCGTCCGGTATGCCGATCATCGGCACAAGCCACAGGTTCATCAGCAGCATCACCACAAAACACATCAGCGACATATACATGCCCCAGCGCGTGCGGTCCGACACCTTGTACCATACCGACAGGTTGAAAAACACACCGAAGCACAGCTCGGCCACCATCATGACGGGCACCACGCGCAGGCCGACCCAATAGGCCGACGACACGAAATGCTTCAGCACCGGCAGATAGAACATCACGCCCAGGAATATGAACAGTCCGAACACCACGAAGAACTTCATGGCGTCGGCGTACGCCCGCAGCTTGGACTCCCCCTCCCCCTTGGCCTGCGCGAAGATGAACGGCTCGTAGGCGTAGCGGAAGGCCTGGGCGAACATCACCATCACGATTGCGATCTTGATGTTGGCGCCGTAGATTCCCACCATTGACTGCGCCTCCACCTCATGGCCTCGGAACAGGTAGGGAATGATCATCTGGCCCATGTTCTGGCTCAGGATACCCGCCACGCCCAGAATCAGCAACGGCCATGAATAGGAGAGCATCCGCTTGAGCAGCGGCCAGTCGAAACGGATGCGCCGTCCGGTCAGCTCCGGCAGCAGACACAGCAGCACCGCCAGCGTGGCGATCATGTTGGCCACGAATATCCAGCCGATGCCGAAATCCTCGCCGCCCAACGGCGTGTAGAACCACGACACCAGCCACGGCACCGACTTCATCAGCGCCGGACAGCCCAGGATGAACAGCAGGTTAAGGCCTATGGTCAGCCCGATGTTCAGCAGCTTGATGCCGGCGAAGCGGTAGGCCTTCTTCCTGTAGCGCAGATAGGCGAACGGCAGGTTGGTGAAGGCGTCGACGGCCACGATCATGCCCAGCATCCAGACATAGTTCCAGTTGTCAGGCAGCAGCATGGCGTCGGCCACCGGATGTATCAGCAGCGTCAGCAGCACCATGAACAGCAGCGACGTGGTGCCGACGGACACCAGCGAGGTGGTGTAGACCTTCTCCGGGTTGTCCGAGCCATTGGCGAAACGGAAGAACCCGGTCTCCATGCCGTAGTTCAGGATCACCAGCGCCACGGCCGTGAAGGAGTAGAGGTAGCTGACGATACCGTACTCGTAGGTGGGGAACACATATACATAGAGGGGCACGAGGCACCAGTTCAGAAACCGGCCCACGATGCTGGAGAGGCCATAGACGGCCGTCTCCTTGGCTAATGATTTAATTCCGGACACGATGTTTGTGTAAGAGGTAATAAGAGGTCAGAGGTCATAAAAGTTATAAGACTTATAAGAGTTATAAGAGTTATGGTAATCAAGTCTCGAAAAGGCCGCCGGCTACGGAGTTGCGCGAGCGGCGCAGGTGACGGTAGGCCAGGTCGGTGACCTCGCGTCCGCGCGGGGTGCGCTGCATGAATCCCTCCTTGATCAGGAACGGCTCATAGACCTCCTCGATGGTTCCGGGATCCTCGCCTATGGCGGTTGCGATGGTGTTCAGGCCCACGGGTCCCCCCTTGAACTTGTCGATGATGGTCAGCAGGATCTTGTTGTCGATTTCGTCCAGACCGTACCGGTCGATATGCAGGGCCTCCAGGGCATGTCGGGCGATGGGCAGGTCGATGTTGCCGTTTCCCTTGACCATGGCGAAGTCGCGCACTCGGCGCAGCAGCGAGTTGGCCACACGCGGCGTGCCGCGGCTGCGCATGGCGATCTCGGTGGCCGCCTCCGGGTCGATGCCCGTGCGCAGCAGTCCCGCCGAGCGCTCCACGATGCGGCGCAGCAGCTCATGGTCGTAGTACTCCAGGTGGCACTGTATGCCGAACCGGGCGCGCAACGGCGCCGTCAGGTTGCCGCTGCGCGTGGTGGCCCCGATCAGCGTGAAGGGCGAAATCTGCAGCTGCACGCTTTTGGCCCCGGGGCCCTTGTCCAGAAGGATGTCGATGCGGAAATCCTCCATGGCCGAGTAGAGGTACTCCTCCACTACGGGATGCAGGCGGTGGATCTCGTCGATGAACAGGACATCGTGCGGCTCCAGCGACATCAGGATTCCCGCCAGATCGCCCGGCTTGTCCAGCACGGGTCCCGATGTGGTCTTGAAACCGACTCCCAGCTCGTTGGCCACGATATTGGACAAAGTGGTCTTGCCCAGTCCGGGAGGACCGTGCAGCAGCGTGTGGTCCAGGCTCTCGCCGCGCATCCTGGCGGCCTGCACGAACACGCGCAGATTGTCGATGATGCCCGACTGGCCCGTGAAGTCGTCGAAGCGCAGGGGCCGTAACGCCCGCTCTATGTCAGTGTCGGTGCCCTGAGGCTTCGCGCTTTGCCCGCGTATGTCAAATTCTTCTGCCATACTGCAAAGTTACAACTTCTCGGCGGATATTACAAGCTTTTCTTGTAGGCCGACGGAGATACGCCGAAGTCCTCCTTGAAGCACGAGCGGAAATAGCCCAGGTCGTTGAAGCCGCTGGAGTAGGCCGCCTCGCTGACCGTATGGCCGTCCACCAGCAGCTGCCGGGCCATGTTGAGGCGCGAGCGGCGTATCAGTTTCACCGGGGTCTGTCCCGTCAGGGTCAGGATCTTACGATAGACCGTCGAGTTGCTCATGTGGAAATGGTCGGCGATCATGGTGATGCTCAGGTTGGGGTTCTGGATATTGTCGGCAATCAGCTTATCGAACTTGTCGAGGAACTCGCGGTCCAGCTTGTTGAGCCTGGGGCGGATCTCCTCGTCCTTCTCCTCGGGCATGGCCGCGGGCACGGGTGCCGCGACGCCGGAGTTGAAATGCTGGGCCATGCGGCGGTGCGCCCGGATTATGTTGTCGATACGGGCCGACAGCAGCCGCGCGCTGAATGGCTTGGTGATGTAGGACTCGGCGCCGGCCTGGTAACCCACCTCCTTGTCCTCGATGGAATCCTTGGCGGTGAGCAGCACCACTGGGATATGGCTGGTGTTGATGTCGGACTTGAGGCGGCGGCACATCTCCACACCGTCCATAGCCGGCATCATGATGTCGGAGATTATTATGTCGGGCATTATGGCGCGGGCTTTCTCCAGACCCTCCTTGCCGTCACACGCGCCCTCCACCTTGAAGCGGTTCTTGAACGATTCCTTGACATACTCGCGGATGTCGGCGTTGTCCTCGACAATGAGCAATGTAGGCATCTTGTCCTCCTCCTTATCCTCCTCCTCGATGATCTCGGCCTCACGCGGCTTGCCGTGCGCGGCTTCGGGATAGGTCTCGTCCACGGGCAACTGCAGACGGAACACCGAGCCCTCGCCCTCCACGCTCTCCACACTGATGAGTGCCTTGTGCAGCTGGGCCAGCGTCTTGGAGAAACTCAGGCCTATTCCCGTACCGGTGGCGGTGTTCTCGTCGCCGCCACGGTAGAACCGGTCGAAGATATGGTCCAGGTCCTGCCTGGAGATTCCCAGGCCCGTGTCCGCCACGTAAATCTCGGCATAGCGGGCCATGCCGGACTGGTCAGACCCGTCGGGCCTGTCGGACCTGTCAGACTGGACGGCAGGCTGCTCCACCATGCGCAGGCCAAGGGTGACCTGGCCGTCGGGCGTGTACTTCAGCGCGTTGCTCATCAGATTGTTTATGATGGTCCTGACAATCTCGCGGTCGAACAGAAACATGGGCACGCTCTTGTCCACCTCGATCCTGACCTCCACCTCGGGATTGCGGTTGAATTCCTTGAATTTCAGACCCAGTTCGGTGACAAGCGCGGCAAGGTTGCCTGGGGTGACGCACAGACGGCGGTTGGCCGTCTCGGTCTTGCGGAACTCCAGCAGCTCGTTGACCAGATTCAGGAGGCTCTGCGCGCTGTGGTGGACCATGTCGAGCTTCTTGCGGAACTTGGCAGGCATCTGGGGATTGCTGCTCAGGTCCTCGAGCGGCCCGATGATCAGCGTCAAGGGGGTGCGGAGCTCGTGCGAGATGTTGGTGTAGAAACGCAGACGCTCGTTGTCCAGACGCTGCTGCGCCTGTGTGTTCTCCAGCTCCATGGCGATGGCGGCGTCGCGCTTCACGCGGCGGTCGCGCAGCACCATGAAGTAGGTCACTACCGCGCCGAGCACCATGACGTAGAACAGAATGGCGTACCACCGCTGCCAGACCGGCGGAATTACGTTGATGCGGACGGAGGCCTCGGTGGTCTCCTCGCCGTTATAGAGGCGGGCTCGCACCTTGAAGGTGTACTTGCCGGCCGGCAGATTGCGGAAGATCACGTAGTTCTGGCCCTGGGTGGAGTGCCACTCCCTGTCCATGCCCACCATCATGTACTCGTACTCAACCATCCTGACCTGGGAATAGTCGGGGACGGAGAAGTAGATACGGATTGAGTTTCGGTCGTAGGGAACCTCGAACCTGCCGTCCTTCAGGGGAATCAGGGAATTATGCTTGCCGCCCTCGTCGTCGGCCAGCGACTCGCAGCCGTAGATCACGATCGGCGCCAGACGCTCGTTGGTCACGACATCCTGCGGGACGAATGACCAGATACCGTTGAGCGAGCCGAAATGTATCTGGCCGTCGGGAGCGACGGTTACGGCGCGCGACATGAACGATGACCGGGGCAGTCCGGCGCGGTGGTCGAAATTCTCAATACGGCTGGTGATCCGGTTCCAGCGGGATATCGATCCGTTGGTTGATATCCATATGTCGCCGGCGGCATCCTCGGCGATTGCGCGGCAGTAACGGTCCGTCAGTCCCTGCTCGGTGCTGAACGACTTGAAAGTCTTAGGGTCAGAGGTGTCAGGGAACATCAGGACACCGTTGCCGGTCGCAGCCCAGATGTATCCGCGGGAGTCGAGCACGACATGGTTCACGACCGACGACGGAATGGCGGTGTTGTCCAGGCGCGACACAAGGCGTCCGTCATGGCCGAACACCAATATGCCTCCGCCGTAGGTTCCGACCCAGTACTTGCCCTGACGGTCCACGGCGACTGAGTTGACCGACAGCCACTTCATCTCGTCATTGACATTCTGCGGGCGTGTGATGGCACCGTCGCGGTAGATGTAGAGGCCGTCCTCGGCACCGATCACAACCAGCGAGTCGCCGACGTTGGTGAAGGAGTTCATCGGTTTGTCGGGTACGCCTGGCATTGGGACGCGACGGATTGAGTGACGGTCGGGACCCAACTCAAGCACGCCGTTGTTGTCGAGGCCGATCAGGAGCTTGTCGCCTATGGCCGTCAGGTCCTCCACACGGTCGTAGGCACGCGTCAGGTAGGGCGTCAGGTCAATGGCGCGGACCATGTTGCCGTCGCGAAACAGGGCGATCTCATTCTCGCCACCGCCCCAGATATCGCCGTTGGGCTCGCTCAGCAGGCTCCATACCGACTTGGTGCGCGCTCCGTTGCCGACAAACTCGAAATACTGGGTCTTGCGGAATGGAGGCTGGCGGTGCGGGATGAAGTCCAGGCCGGAGCTGAAGTTGCCGATCCAGATGTTGCCGTAGGAATCGTTAAGTATGGAGCGGATGTTCTTGGAGCTGACGCCATGACTGTCGTTTGAGACGATGATGTTGGAGAAAGCCGGAGGGTCGGCAGGAGTGGCGGCCGCGATGTCGCGGACGGGCACACAGCTGACGCCGCCGATATCCGTTCCTATCCACAGTGTCCCGTCGGGAGTCTCGGTCACGGCGTAGACGGCGTCACCGGCCAGCGACGCGGGATTGCCGCTGCTGTGACGGAAGGTGGTGAACTTGCCGTTGCGCACGTCGAAGCGGCTCAGACCCTTGGAGGTGCCCACCCAGATGTTATTGAACGTATCGGTACGGATGATTCGGACACGGTTGCCGGGGAGCGAGCCGGGATTGCCTGAGTCGGCCGTGTAACGGCGCAGCTTGCGGGTCTTCATGTCCACCACCGAGAGTCCGTCGGTGAAGTGGCCGATCAGAAGGTTGCCGTAACCGTCGTCGGAGGCCGTGAGCATCTCGTTGGGCAGACCGGGCACATTCTTGGTGCTGAACACATTGAACCTGCCGGTCTCGGGGTCGTAATGCGTCACGGAGCCGTAATGGTTCACGATCCACAGGCCCCCGTCGGAGGCGGGCGTGATGTCGGTGATGTTGTAGTCGCCCATGTCGGCTGGCTTCTTGAGCTGGACCGGTGTCAGGTCGGGCAGCTGAATCACGGCAAGGCCCGATTTGGTTCCTACCCACAGCCGGTCGTTCTTGCCGTCATACTGCAACGCCGTCACTGCATCGCCCGGCAATCCGATGTCGCCGACGGTGAAATTCATGAAACTGTGTCCGTTGAAGCGGTTCAGTCCGGCCTCGGTACCCACCCAGATCTCGCCGCGTTTGTCCTGCACGATGGCGGTGACGTAATTGTTGCTGAGTCCGTCACGGATGTTGAGGTTCTCGACCGTCGACGTCATTCCGCCGAACGCCTGCGTGGCCGTAACGGCCGCAATCACCAATGTCAATAAGCGGGACAACCGCCTCCTTGTGTTCTTCAGCATAATGGTAGAGTTGATTAGGATTAATCCAGACTAATCGGGATTAATCGGGATCAATCGGGATTCATCAAGGTTGCGGAGAGAGGATTTGAGACCCTGGAGGGCTCACGCCCTCCAAGGCCGGAATATGTACCGGGTTATTTCAGCATGATCTTGAAGTTGCCCACCACGTAGATGCCGGCGGCGAAGCCGTCAAGGGTATTGAGGCCCTCCTGCAGGCTGACGGAACGAACCAGCGTGCCGTCGATGGTGTAGACATTCAGTTTCATTGCCTTGGGAGCGATCACGGTGATCTGGTCGCCGTAACCGTAGACACGCATGCCGTCGTCCTCGGCGTCTGCGTTGATGACCTCCACTCCACTGTAACCCTGGCGGTTCATCAGGTCCTTGATCTCCTCCTGCGTGAATGCGCGGTTGAAGATGTAGAAGTCATCGTAAGCATAGTCGGGATAGGGGTCGCCGTTGTCGAACCACATCGACTTGCCGAGCCAGTTCTGGGTGGTCTTGCCCAGGTCGGCGGGATTCTTCTCGTCGGTGGTCTTGCCGATCTGCTCGCCGTTGAGGTAGACGCTCAGTTTGCCGTCCTTCTGCGACAGGGCGATGTTGTACCACTTGTCCTTCTCCAGCGTCGCGTTGTAGTCGCGGTTGTTGTTGGCGTTGCCGTGACGTAGCTTGTAGCGGAAACCGTTCTTGTTGTTGAATCCATAGTCGAAGAGCATGGACTCCGTATGGCTTGAGCCGAAGTCGAACACACGGCCCACGTTGTCGCCGGTGCGCTTCAGCCACAGCGAGATGGTGAAGTCCTTGAGGTCGGCGATGAATCCGGTGGGGAACGAGACGAACGACTTTGCGGCGGAACTGATCTTCACGGCGCTGTTGGCCTTGCCGTCGCGGCCCTCGGTCCAGGTGGCGCCCTCCAGCGTGCCGTTCTTGCCACCGTAGTAATCCTGGGCAACGGCGCCCTTACCCTCGGTGAAGGGAACGTAGAAGTAGTTGCCGGCGGCGGGAGTAGCCTGCACGGGTGCGGAAGCTGCGCCTACCAGCGACTTGTCGGTGGAACGCTTCGGGATGAGACGGTACCAGTAGGTCTTGCCGTTCTGGACGCTCTTGTCGGTATATTTCTGGCCGGAGAGGTCGGAAGCCACGGCCGCGTAGCCGGACTCACGGTTCTCGGAACGCTCCACATCCCAGACTGTGCGGTAGGTCTTGGTCCAGCTCAGCGTCACGACACCGTCGCCCGAGGAGGCCATCAGGTCGAACACGCCTTCGGGGGCCTCGGTCAGCGCGGGCACGTGAACCTTGACGATCTCCGACACGGGAGTCTCGTCGCAGTTGCTCAGCACGGATACACGGTACCAGTAGTCCTTGGTGGACGTGATGTCCTGGGAATCGGCGTACTTGGTCTCCTGCGTGCTCTCGACAACAACCTTGAACTCGGCGTCATCGGCGTCGCGACGCTCCAGACGATAGGCGCGTGCGCCATCGATCGCGTTCCAGCTCAGGTCGACGTTGTAGGGGTCGCGGGCCAGACCCTTAAGGTCCGGAGCGGAAACCTGGTTGTCGCGCCATACGGTCTGGATACGTGAGTAGATGGAGGCCTCGCCCTTGTAGGATGTAGCCTTGACGCGGTACTCACGCTTGCTGTCCATGTCGATCTTCTCCTCGAACGTCACCGTCTCGCCGGGCTGATAGTCAACGCCCTGCACCAGGGTCTTGGCCTGTACCCAGTTACCGCCTTCGTCGCGGCGCTCTACGATGTAGTTCTTGCCGGTCTCGCCATTGTGGTCGTACCATGTCAGGCGCGTGTTCTTGAAGTCAGGAGTGTAGCTCAGGTAGATGAAGGGACATGCGATCTTCCACTCATGCACGAACTCGGATTTCTTGGTGTACGCCAACTTCTGGTTGTACTCGGCGAAGTACTTGCCGGCGGGGGTCAGCTTGCCGTCGATCTCGACGGCGCGGGCATCCTGTACGGCGTTGTAGAAGTGCAGCCGCTCCAGCTTGTCGAGATTATCCTGGTTGGCCAGGGCCTTCTTCATATACTCCAGCTGTTTCTTGGCGTTGGCCTCGGTCAGCGGCCTGTCCACTGTCTTGGTGTAGGCATCCGGATCACCCTCGTTGCATACCACTTCCTTGTCGCCGACCATACGGTACCAGATGATGTTGCAGTCAGCGTCGCGGCGCGGTCCCTTTGCATCGGGCCAGGACTCGTTGGTCCAGTTGGCGCCGTTGTTCCACTCGGTGACCCACACGGGACGTCCTTTGGAATCACTGACGGCCCTATCGATACGGCCCTTGAAGTCATCCGTGGCCTCGTACTGATGGTAGACCACGTAGTCCACACGGTAGTTCAGTGAGTCGGCGATTGCGAAGAAAGGCGCCAGCCAGTTGCTCCAGATGCTGGTGGGAGCGGGCGAGCCTACGCGGAGACCGGACTTCAGGTACTCGGGCCAGAGCTCAATGATCTCCTGCGGAGTGGAAGGCTGCTCCTTGGGGTCATTATGGTTGTCCGGCTCGTTGTCGCCCAGCATGTGGGAGACGTTGCGGATGTTCTTGAAGGCGTCGAAACCGGGCCAGCCACGGTGGTGGCGCTGGGGCACGAACTCACGGTCCACGACGTTGGCGTCACCGGGATAATCGGCGCTCCAGGCGTAGGAGTGGGTGGAATTGGTGAACGACAGCACGTTCTGGTTCCAGCCGCACCATCCCTTCTTGGACACCCATTGATGCTTGCAGACGCGGGCGTAGGAGATGAAGGCCTTGTCGGTGCCGTCCTTGGTCACGAAGCCGTCGGGCAGCTCGTTGACCGTCAGGTCCTCGGTGTCGGCGATGTAGACACGGCTGTGGCCGGTGCCGTCGGGGTTGTTGGCGAACGTCACCTGGAATCCTTTCTTCAACACGAAGGAACGGATGTTGTTGTTGAACGCTCCGAGGTCGGAGTAGACCTCCTCGACAGCCAGCTCCTTAGAGTTGCCCTGGCAGTTGGGCTGGTCGTAGACCGTGACGGCCTTGGCGTAGGTCTCGAAACCGTGGGGAATCACTACCGTACCGCCGCGGTACTGGGCGATGCGGACGTTGGCCTTCTGGTCGGCCTTAGCGCCGTCGACGGAGATGACGCCTAAGTAGTCGGCGATGGTATTGGAGGGCTTCACGGCGTCAAGGTAGAGCCACGCGTCGTTGCCCTGGAGGTTGATCGTGGAATTCACGATGGGTGTCTTGGAGGTAAGATGCACCTCGCACTTGCCTGTAATCGTGACGGTCTTGCCGTTGAACGCCTCCAGCGTCTGGTCGGTGTTCACCGTCAGGTTGTCGGCCATCGCCGGAAGGACGGCCGCGCATGTCATCGAGAGGCTCAGGACAAGCGCCTTGTTGAGTCTGATCATAGATATGTTAGGTTAGGTTAGTTGGTGATGATGTCATGGAACCGGAATCCCGTCAGTCGGGGATTCTATATAAAAAAAGAGGAGACTACGGATTTCGCCGACGGTCTCCTCTCTTCTATGTCAACGTATTAGCGAACAACCTTCTTGGCGACGGAAACCTTGCCGTTGTCCAGGATGTTCTTGACGATCACGATGCTGCCCTTGGCGGGATTTGCAATCTCAACGCCGTCCAGGCCGTAGTAGCTGGTGCTGACGATGTTGGCGTCGGTGAATGTCTCGGCAACGCCGCTGTAGTCCCGTTCCTGAAGCAGCTTCAGGTTCAGGTTGCCAATGAAGAACATTGCATGGGGACCTACGAAGCTGATGTAGTTCTGACCGGCCTTCTTGATTTCCAGCTCGATGGTGTAGTCATGCGAAACGCGGTGCTCCATCTCGCAGAAGCTACCTTCGCCCTCGGCGGGCCATACCAGGAAATTAGCGAAGTCCTCGTCGCTCACCTCCGTGAAGGGGAGAGTCTGTACACCCTGCATACCGGGCTTGTCACCTACCAGCACCTGGATGCCCATTGGCTTGACCCATGCCTGGTCGTTGCCGTCCTTGAAGTTGGACTCGCCGGCGTTGTAGTTGTTCCACTCGCAGCCGCTCATCTTGAACTCGTAGATACCGGTCTTCTCGATGTTAACAGGGAGTGTGTACCAGCGGCAGTGGGCGTCGCCTCCGTCCCAACGGAGCGTGGCACCGTTGCCGTCGAAGGAGATGGTCACGTCTCCCTCGGAAAGCTGTGCCTCCAGACGAACGTTGGCCGGCCAGTTCTCCGTGTCATTTACGGGCTCCTCGGGGACAGCCTCTTCGTCCACGTACTGATAGTGGCACTGGTAGAGCTGCCAGCCGTTCTGTACCAGCTGCGACTCCGTGCCGCCCAGGTTTCCGGTGACACCCTCCAGGGCTCCACGCAACATGTTCTCCTCAGCGGCCTGGGCGCTCATGCCGAACGCTACGACTGCCGCTGCAGCGAAAATAGTAGAAATCTTCATAATGATTTGTTTGGTTAATTATTGTGGTATTAGGTTATCGTTGTCATGTCAGGTCACGAAACACGGGGCAAAATTAGTGCTAATCCTAATTAAAAAAAATAGGGAAATCAAGCGAAAACGAGTGTGAAAATTACTAATCGGACACGGAATCATATTTATAATGAGTATTATGAATGAAACCATACTGATTCCGGGAGAATCCGACCTGTCCGACTGGTCAGACAGGTCAGACAGGTCGGATGGGTAGTACAGATCCTTGCTCCAATTCGTTAAATCCAACAAATCAATGTTAAAAATACCTTAAAACACCCCCTGATGCATGATTTGACCGATTTTTACCCCGATTTTGCAGATTTTAACAATTGTCACATTCTTTTACATATACTAACTTTGCACCCGAAACTCCCATGAGAGACTTCCCGCGTATATTCCTTAATAATATACCGGGGCAAAACGAACCGACATCAACCCAAAACCGAACTCGAACTGACCGGGGCGCAGCGGTGTCACAGCCGCCATACTCCATATATAAAGCATGGACGGCGTGTCCGTCCGTGAGCCATGAGAAATAAACAACAACAATAATTAACCTTCCATTGATGAAAAGAAAAGTATTTCTTCTGTGTCTGCTGTTCATGCAGCTCCTGGGACTCGGAGCAATGGCAGCATCCGCACGCACCGTCAAGGGTGTCGTAGTGGACGAGACGGGCGAGCCGCTGATCGGCGCGACCGTGCAGGTAGAAGGGACATCGACCGGCGTCACCGCCGACCTCGACGGCAACTTCGCCATCAACGCAAACGATGGCCAGACCCTTCTGATCTCCTATGTGGGTTACACACCCCAGAAAATCAAAGTGACCTCAAGCACCAACGACGTCAAGGTCGAGCTGAAGCCCAACGACGAGATGCTGGAGGATGTAGTGGTAATCGGTTACGGTTCGATGAAGAAGAAGGACCTGACCGGCGCCATCACCCAGGTGAACCCCGACAAGATCGCCGACTCCAACCCTCAGACCGTACAGGATCTGTTGCGCGGCACGGCGGGTCTGCAGATCGGTTACGACCCCAGCGCCAAGAGCAGCCCCAGCATGGAGCTGCGTGGCAAGAACTCCGTGGGTACAGGCTCCTCGCCTCTGATCATTATGGACGGCATGCAGTTCTACGGCGAGCTGTCCGAGATCAACCCCAACGACATCAAGCAGATCGACATCCTGAAGGACTCCTCGTCGGCCGCCATCTACGGTGCCAAGGCCGCCAACGGTGTCATCATCGTCACCACCAAGAAGGGCTCCAACACCGGCAAGCCTTCGGTATCTCTGAGCGCCAACTGGGGCTTCAACACCCGCAGCGCCTTCCGGCGCTACATGACCGCCGACGAGTACACCCAGTACCGTAGCGACTGGTACAAGCGTGACACATACGCTGTTGACGACAACGGCAACTGGAGCGCATACACCGCACGCGACAACAAAGGCAATCTTGTGGCCAAGCCGGGCTTCTATGACTTTCCTTCGCAGGCCAACCTTGACAAGTACGGCATCACACTGGAGGATTGGATTGGACAGTCCACCAATCAGAGCGATGACCTGCGCGACATCTTCGGGCGCCGCATCGACCTCGACAAGGAGAGCGGCCTGATCGACAACTTCGTGAACAACCGCACCTACGACTGGTACAACAACGGTTTCCGCACCGGTATCAACCAGGACTACAACGTAAGCCTGTCCGGCGGCACGGACAAGATGAACTACTACATGAGCTTCGGCTACATGAAGAACGAGGGTGTGATCAAAGGCAACGACTACAACACCATCCGCTCCTCCATGCGCATGAGCGGAAAGGTTACCAACTGGCTCGAGGTGGGCGGCAACGTCAACTTCCAGCACCGTTCCGACGGCGACACCACCTACCCCACCAGCGGCGACTACTGGGAGGCCAACCAGCTGCGCTACTCTCCCTTCGCGACCCCCTACGACCTTGAGACCGGCGAGCTGAAGCAGTTCCCGATGGGCGGCCAGAACCGTGGCAAAACCTGGGAGGACTTCAACTTCAAGCAGCGTTACGAGGACTTCGAGAAGGGCTACATGGTCCTGAACTCCAAGTTCTATGTCAACGTCACCCTGCCATTCGGCATCACCTACCAGTTCAACGTGTCGCCGCGTTACCAGTACTTCTGGGACCGCTACTTCATGAGCGCCGACCTCCCCTACTCCAACCCCGATGACCGTGGCGTGAACCGTGGATGGGGCAAGTGGTTCGACTGGTCGCTGAACAACACCATCAACTGGGACCACACGTTCAATGACGTGCACCACATCCAGCTGACACTGGCCCAGGAGGCCGAGGACCGCCGCTACTGGAGCGACAAGATCGAGGCCCGCGGCATCTCTCCCACCGATGCGCTCGGATTCCATTACACCCAGGGTGCCGACAAGAAGATATCCTCCTTCAGCACCAGCGACACCCATCAGAGCGCCGACGCCCTGCTGGCCCGCGTATTCTACGCGTTCGACAACCGCTATATGCTGACTGCATCGGTACGCCGCGACGGTTACTCGGCGTTCGGCCAGAACCACCCGCATGCCATCTTCCCCTCGATCGCCGTCGCATGGAACTTCGCTAACGAGAAGTTCATGGGCTCCGCGGCCGACTGGTGGAACACCGGCAAGCTCCGCTTCAGCTGGGGTAAGAACGGTAACCGCGACATCGGCGACCCCTACCGCTCGCTGGCCGACCTGTCCAGCGGTCAGGGTAAGACCATGAACTACCTTGACGCCAACGGCAACGTTACCGCCGACTTCAAATACCTGATGATGAGCCGCATGGCCAACCCCAACCTGGAATGGGAAAAGACCGAGGCATACAACGTCGGTCTGGACTTCGGATTCCTGAACAACCGCATCTACGGTTCGATCGACTGGTACTACAAGAAGACCGACGGCATGATCATGGCCCAGCGTCTGCCCAACTTCACCGGATTCAGCAGCATCACGACCAACCTGGGACAGGTGGACAACACCGGTATCGAGCTGAGCCTGAACTCCGTGAACATCCAGAACAACATCCTGGAATGGACCACCAACTTCACACTGTCGTACAACAAGAACACGATCAAGCACCTGTACTACGAGCATGACCTGGTCATGAACCCCGACGGCACCATCACCGACAACGGCGAGAAGGACGACTCCGGAAACAACTGGTTCATCGGCAAGCCCATCAACACCATCTGGGACTACGAAGTCGAGGGAATCTGGCAGGTAGACGAAGTTGACCAGGCCGCGCTGGTAGGACAGAAGCCCGGTGACCCGAAGGTACGCAACGTCTACACCGACGACGACATCATCAACGAGGACGGCACACGCATTCCGGTCTACAACGACAAGGACAAGACATTCCAGGGCCAGACCAATCCGCCGATCTACCTGAGCATGCGCAATGACTTCACACTGTGGAAGGACTTCATGATCAGCTTCTCGTTCTACAGCTACATCGGCCACAAGAGCCGCGACGGCGCCTATCTGAACGGCGACAACGGCGGTGACCTGATCACCAACGGCATGAACACCTACTACAAGAAGTACTGGACTCCCGAGAATCCCAGCAACACCTACGGCCGTCTGGGCGCGGTAGGTCCTACGGGCGCAACCGGCGTGAACCGCCTGCTGAACCGCAGCTTCCTGCGTCTGTCCGACCTGACGTTCGGCTACACGCTGCCCCAGAAGTGGACCCGCAAGGCCGCCATGGAGAAGGTACGCTTCACTTTCGGCATCAAGAACCTGTTCACCATCCACGACAAGGACTGGGTATACGGCGATCCCGAAACCGGCTGGCTGGGTGTACGCTCGTTCAACCTCGGTGTTAATGTAACATTCTAAACACAACAAAGCACAAAATGAAAACCATTTATAATAAGATAGCAAAACTGGCGGCTCCAGTACTGTGTGCAGCCGTGCTGTCGGGATGTGCCGATTCGTTCCTGAAGCCGGATCCCCTCTCGTTCTTCGAGCCCGCCACCACCTTCAGCACCGAGTCAGGCCTGCGCTCCGCCATGTCGTACGCCGACCGCCACATGCGCCGCTTCTACATATCGGATAACACCAACAACATCCCCCTGTTCACGGACCAGTTGTTCGGTGACATGGTGATATACGGCAAGACCGACGCCGGCAGTGGATTCGTCGCCGACATCGCCGGCAACCTCACCCCAACCTCATGGATGGCCAAAGACTTCAACGACGGCATCATGATCTTATGGATGTGGAACGACACCTGGGACCATGTAAAGGCCGCCAATACCGTCCTGAACTTCGTGGACGACGTGGAAGGCCTGGACGAGGACATCAAGAACGAGTACAAGGGACGCGCCTACTTCCACCGCGCATGGGCATACTATAACCTGTCGTTCTGGTTCGGCAACCTGCCGCTGGTAACGAAACTTCCCGCATCGCCCAAGCAGGACTACAAATCCACCCCGATCGCCGAGATCATGAAGATGCTTTGCAACGACCTGAAACAGGCCGTTGAATGGGTTCCGGCCCAGAAGGACATGACCTACTACGGCATGGTGAACAAGGAGGCCTGCCGCCATCTGTACATCAAGTGCCTGCTGGCCGCCGGTGAATTCAGGGAGGCCGAGAACCAGGCCACAATCCTGATCGAGCAGAGCGGCAAGGCGCTGATGCGCACCACATTCGGCCAGGACATCAAGACAGCCTCGCCCCAGACCTGGAACGTAACCCGCAACGTGATCTGGGACCTGCACCGTCCGGAGAACAAGATGATCGCCGCCAACACCGAGTGCATCCTTGGTCTGCCCAACATATCGGAGGAGTCCTTCCAGACATACCCCATCCTGCGTGTCATCGGCCCGAACGTGATCGGCAACAACAAGACCATCACCCCGGACAACAAGGGTATCGCACAGGAGCGTAACAACATGGCCTTCAACTACGAGAATTACGATGCCAAGGCCGACTGGCTGCATTCGCTGGGCCGCGGTATCGGCGTGTTCCGTCCCAACTTCTGGTCACAGCACCCGCTGTGGAACGACCCCGTAACCGGCAAGGAGGACTGCCAGGACCTGCGCCACAACCACGATATGGGCAACTGGGTCCGCATGGAGGACCAGACCTACAACCAGCCAAAATCCAAGTACCACGGTCAGAAACTATTACTCTATGCTCCCGAGGACGTCAAGGACAAAAAGGGCAAAGTAGTTATTGCCAAGGGTGACATCCTGTGTCAGGATACAATCAGAGGATGGTACGACGAGCCGCTCTACAAACTCTACTATGTTGACCAGAAGGCTCTGGATACCCAGGGCTCCAACGACTTCCAGGGCGCATCTCTCGGCGCCAACGGCAACCACTACCTGTTCCGTCTGGCCGAGACCTACCTGCTGCGTGCCGAGGCACGTCTGTACCAGGGCAACGCCGCCGGTGCAGCCGCCGACGTCAACGAGGTCCGCAAGCGTGCCAACGCCCAGAACATGTACACCACCGTCAACATCGGCGACATCATGAACGAGCGTGCCCGTGAGCTTTACCTTGAGGAATTCCGCAAAGTCGAGCTGACCCGCGTGTCCATGATTTTAGCGATGACCGGCATCGCCGACGAGTGGGGCAACACCTACAAGCTGGACAACTGGGACAAGCAGTCCGGTACGGATGCCGCAGGCGGCAGCTACTGGTACCAGCGTCTGATCCACTACTCGATGTACAATAAGGGCGAGATCGCCGTTCCCGGCCTGGTGATCAACTACCGCATGGACAAGCACAACCTGTTCTGGCCCATCCCGCACGACGCCATCATCGGCAACGCAAAGGGACAGCTCTACCAGAACTACGGCTACGACGGATATGATCCCAACGTCGAGATGTGGAGCACATGGCAGGAGGCCGACGAGGCTGCCAAGCAGTAACCATATTACCCAAGACCATAGAAAAAGACGGTGGACCCGAGAGGGTCCACCTTTTTTTTATTGGGTTTTCACGATTTTTTTGTAATTTTGCCACTCAAACGGTATTAACATCAGATTATGGGCGGTTTTTTTGGCTCCATTACCCGGGGCCCATGTGTCAATGACGTATTTTACGGCACAGATTACCATTCGCACCTTGGCACCAAGCGTGCGGGTATGGTGACGTTCGACCCTGAACAGGGGTTCAAACGTTCCATCCACAGCATTGAGCGCAATTACTTCCGAGCCAAGTTCGAGGACGAGCTGGAGGGTTTCGTAGGGAACCAGGGCATCGGAGTGATCAGCGATACGGATCCTCAACCTATCATAGTCAATTCGCACCTTGGCCGATACGCCGTGGTGACGGTGGCGAAAATCAACAACATCCGCGAGATCGCCGACAAGCTGCTGGCTAAAGGAATGCACTTCAGCGAGCTGAGCGCCAACACCATCAACCAGACAGAGCTTGTGGCCCTGATCATCAACATGGGCAAGGACTTCGTGGACGGCATCAACAAGGTCTACAGGAACATCAAGGGGTCGTGCTCGATGCTGATCCTGACGGAGGACGGCATTATCTGCGCACGCGACTACCTGGGCCGCACACCGCTCGTGATCGGCGAGCGCGAGGACGGCTTCGCGGCCTGCTCGGAGACATCGGCATGTCCGAACTTAGGTTTCGAGCGTCTGCGCGACGTGGGTCCGGGCGAGATTGTCCGTATGCGGGCCGACGGTCTGGAAGTTCTGCAGGCCCCCGCACGCCGCGAGCAGATCTGCTCGTTCCTGTGGGTGTACTACGGTTTCCCGGCCAGCGACTACAACGGCATCAACAGCGAGCACATGCGCGAGACCAACGGCTTCATGATGGGCCGTGAGGACGACACCGACGCCGACTGCGTCTGCGGTATCCCTGACTCCGGCGTCGGCCATGCTTTGGGGTACGCCGACGGCCACGGTATCCCCTACAAGCGCGCCGTGCTGAAATACACCCCTACATGGCCCCGCAGCTTCACCCCCAGCAACCAGTCGCGCCGCGACCTGGTGGCCAAGATGAAGCTGATTCCAAACAAGGCCATCCTGAAGGACCAGCGCGTGGTGTTCTGCGACGACTCCATTGTCCGTGGCACCCAGTTGCGCGACAACGTACACACCTTCTACGAGTGCGGCGCCAGGGAAGTACATGCCCGCATCTCATGTCCACCTCTGGTCTACAGCTGTCCCTTCATCGGCTTCACCAGCTCCAAGAGCGATCTGGAGCTCATCACGCGCCGTATAATACAGGACTTCGAGGGACGGCATGACGCCAAGCTTGAGGAATACGCCACCACCGGCTCGCCCTGCTACTGCCGGATGGTGCAGGAGATAGCCAGGCAGCTGAACCTCACCTCGCTGAAATTCGCCAAGCTTGAGACCCTGGTGGACAGCATCGGCCTGCCGAAGGAGCGTATCTGCACGCATTGCTTCGACGGCTCCAGCTATGACCCGGCCGACGCCTACCGCGAGGACCATCCGGAAGAAGTCAAGGAGGAGGCATGAGACAGCGTCCTGCACTGGCTCCGTACATGATCGCCGACATCGAGGAGGCGGGATGTGACGAGGCGGGACGCGGATGTCTGTGCGGTCCGGTAAGCTGCGCGGCGGTAATCCTTCCGCCTGACTTCCGGGACCCGGGACTGAATGACTCTAAACAACTAACGGCGCACGAACGCGACCGTCTCCGCGCAATCATCGAGGAGCAGGCCGTGGCATGGGCCGTGTGCATGGTGAAGCCGGAGGAGATTGACCGCATCAATATCCTGAACGCCTCAATCACAGGCATGCACAGGGCCCTGGACTCGCTGCGGGTCCGGCCTAAGCATATCCTGGTGGACGGAAACAAGTTCAAGCCATATCTGGATCCGGTGACACAGATGGACATCCCGGCGCACACGGTGGTGAAAGGCGACGGCAGATACATGTCGATAGCCGCGGCGTCGATTCTGGCCAAGACGCACCGCGACGAGCTGATTACGCGGCTGGCGCAGGAATTCCCCGGCTATGGCTGGGACCGCAACATGGGATACCCCACGCGCGAGCATAAGGACGCCATAGCCCGACTGGGCCTGACGCCATACCACCGCCTGACATTCAGATACAAATAAAGCCACGGTCCATCCGCGCAGGTATAAGAAAAGCCACGGAAACCCGTGGCTTTTTTCTCTTTCACCGAAACGTTGACGGAAGTCAGCGGTATCATCTGTCTCTTGCGATAATATAATCGAAAATGGCGCGGAAGGCCTCCTTGGAGGCTGAATCGGGCATCGGGGCGATTATGGCCTCGGCCTCGGCCTGCAGGTCGCGCATCACGGCGTAGGCACCGTCGATTCCCCCGTGTGCCTTGGCGAATTCCACCAGGCCGTCGATCTGCTCCTTGGTCAGGTCGCCATGACGTATCTGCGCCTTCATGGCGTCGGACTCGGCCGCAGGTGCCTGCTGCAGCGCTATGAGCAGAGGCAGCGTGACCTTCCCCTCGCGGAGGTCGTTGCCGGTGGGCTTGCCGATCTGAGGATTGGGGAAATAGTCGAAGATGTCGTCCTTGATCTGGAAACAGAGTCCTAACAGCTCGGCGTAGCGCTCCATGGGCGCCTGATATTCAGCGGGAGCGCCTCCCACCTCCATGCCCATACGCACGCACTTCATGAAGAGAGACGCTGTCTTCTGGCGGATGACGGTGAAGTAACGCCCGGTGTCGAAGATATGGTCGCGTGCGGTGGAGATCTGGTCGATCTCGCCGAGCGACAGCTCCTTGCCGAGGCTGGACAGGGCCCGGACCACGTCGATGTTGCCGGTGCGGATGCCCACCTCCAGTGCGTTGGACACGAAGTAGTCGCCCACCAGGACGGCGACATGGTTGCCCATGGTGGCGTTGATGGTGGGATTGCCGCGGCGCAGGGCCGTCTCGTCGACAATGTCGTCGTGGATCAGCGTGGCGTTGTGGAGAATCTCCAGCGCGGCTCCGGCGCACAGCACCTCCTCGGTGACCTGACCGAACATCTTGGCGCCGAGTATCACCAGCATGGGCCGGATCTGCTTCCCCTTGACACGGAGGTAACGCATCACGATGCCGTCCATCATCTCGTTGCGGGTATGCAAAGCGCCGACGATGATGTCGTTCATCGCCTTCAGTTCCGGTGCCAGTCGCTGCTGGATATTGTTCATCTGCTCCATTGCGACCACAAAATTAGCAAAATTTCACTAAACACACAACTTTCAATGAACGTCAATATGCATACATGGCCTCAATCTGCGCCGCATAATTGCGCGCCACGATGGGACGACGCACCTTCATGGTGTTGGTGACCTCGCCGTTCATGATGGAGAAGTGGTGCGGCAACAGGGTGATACGCTTGATCTTCTCGTAATCGGCTATGTCCTTCTGGTACTCCTGTATCTGGCTCATGATGAATTCCACGACCTTGGGATTCCTGACCAGCTGCTCGGTGTCCTCGGAGTCCAGGCCCTTGTCTGCGGCCCAGCGGCGCAGCTGCGACAGATTGGGCACCACCAGGGCGGTGACGAACTTGCGCTGGTCGCCGATCACGGCCACCTCGTCGATGTACTTGTTCTCGGCCAGGCGCGACTCCATCATCTGCGGAGCGATGTACTTGCCGTTGGAGGTCTTGAACAGGTCCTTGACACGCTCGGTCAGCACCAATGCGCCCGAGGGCGTGAAATGTCCGGCATCGCCCGTGCGGAAGTAGCCGTCCTCGGTGAAGGCTGCGGCATTGGCCTCCGGATTCTCAAAATAGCCGGGAGTAACGGTGCCTCCCTTGACCAGAATCTCGCCGTTGGTGTCGATACGGACCTTGATGCCGGGCAGCGGCACCCCGACCGTTCCGATCTCCCAGCCGACATCGGGGAAGCAGGAGACGGTAGCGGTGGTCTCGCTCAGACCGTAACCGATTATGACATTGATGCCCACGGAGCGCATGAACTCGCAGATGGTGTCGGACAGCGGCGCCCCGGCAGTGGGATAGAAATTGGGGTTCGGTATGCCGATGGCGTCCTTGAGCTTCTGGAACACGCGGCGGTCCCAGAACTGATATTCCTTCTCGACAAGCCAGGGGGCTGCCTTGCCCAGTCGGCGGTAACGGATGTTGCGTTTCTTGCCGACGGCTACGGCACGGCTGACCATCCAGCGCTGGACACGGCTCATCCGGGAGATCTTCTCCTTTACGCCGGCGTAGACCTTCTCCCAGAACCGGGGCACACAGCACATCACGCTGGGATGCACGTTGTGGATGGTGTCCTGGATCAGGCGTGGATCGTAGTTCACCGCGATCGGCACACCCTTGGACAGGAGGAAGAAGCACCATGCCTTCTCCAGGATATGGCTCATGGGGAGGAACGCCATCGAGAGGTCGCGGTCCGACAGTCCCTTCAGAAGTTTCATGTGCTTGTCGATACAGGAGTCGTAGTTGCTGTGGGTTATCACGACGCCCTTAGGCTCGCCGGTGGTGCCGGAGGTGTAGATCAGCGTGGCCATGTCGTCGGGAAAGCCGCGTTCCATGCGGGCGGTGACCTCGCTGACCACGGATTCATCGGCCTCCATTCCCAGGCGCACGAAGTCATCCCAGAAGATCGAGACCGTATCGTCGTCGCGCAGGGCGAGTCCGTCGTTCTTGAAAACCACGATCCTGACAATCTGGTCGGGATGTGCCTTCCAGTATTCGTAGGCCATAGGATACTGGTGCTTGTCGCCTACAAACAGCACGCGTGCGCGGCCGTTGCCGACGATGAAGTCGTACTGGGACTGCACCGACGAGGAATAGATGGGAATGACCGCGATACGGTTGCGGAACGCTCCGAACTCGGTAATAAGGATCTGTGGAGTATTGGGCGAGCATATCGCCACGGTGTCTTTCTCCAGCAGTCCCAAAGCGGCCAGGGCCTTGCCGGCCACCTCCACCTGCACCGCGAACTCGGCCCAGGAGGTGGACAGCCATTCGCCATCCTTGCGCCAGCAGAAGCGATACGCCTCGCGCTCGCCGTACTTCTCCGCCTGACGCCCTATGATCTCTACTAATCTATTTGCCATACCTTTTCAATTCACCGGGATGTAGTGGAAGCATCCCTAAAATTCAAACAACGGGGAGAGCGTTTTGGTTATATACAGCCACATGTCACCGTGTAATGCCGCGGTCCAGCATCTTGCGCTTGACCAGCATCCGGACGGGAGTGGGTGCTATGCCCACTGCCACGATGGCGAGGCGGTTGAGCATGCCGTTGATGTATTGCCTGCGGCCGCGCAGCATCCGGTCGACGGCCTTGCGGACAAACTTCTCCGGAGTCTGCACTGCGTGGACGTTGACGGCCAGTTTCATGAGGTTCTTGGGAAGTCCGAACAGGTCAGTGGCGATGCCTCCGGGACAGGCCACGGTGACGGACACGCCTCGGTCCCGCATCTCGTAATGCAACGCGCGGGTGAAGACACGAATGTAGGCCTTGGTGGCCGAGTACATGGCGATGCCGGGCATAGGCATCCAGCAGGACATGGACGACATGTTCAGGATACGGCCTCCGCCACGGGCGGCGAAGCGCTCGGCGAACGTGCGGCTCAGCTTGGTCACCGCACGGCAGTGCAGGTCAAGAAAACAGTCGATCTTGCGTTCCGGCATGTCGCATACCGTATCAAAACCGAATATTCCGGCGTTGTTAACCAGCATGTCCACGTCGATACCCTGCGCGTCGATGAACTCCGTGATCTGACGGTCGGTATCGGCGGCGGTCAGGTCACAGAAGAACGGCACGGCCTTGACTCCATACTCGCGGGCAACCTCGTGGGCAGTCTGCTGGAGAATGCCTTCCTGGTTGGACACCATCACCAAATCGGCGCCACGACTGGCGAACTCGCGGCTGAAACACAGGCCGATACCGCTGCTGGCTCCTGTCACCAGAACGGTGTGGCCTTTCAGATTATCTTTTGGCATCACGTTCCTTGATTTCCTCGATTTCCTTGCGTATGCGTTTCGGCAGGTCGTTACAGTGCTGGTGGCATGCCATCTCGCGGCTGTACATGCGGGCGATGCAGTAATTGACATGCTCGCAGCCGCAACGGTGATTGCCCTGGGCCGCCTGCATCTTGTTCACGAAGTCCGGCTCGTTGAGCAGCGCGCGGCCCATCTGAATGAAGTCAAAGCCCTCGTCGTCCAGAACCCGGTCCGCACCCTTGCGGTCCACGACTCCGCCGACATAGATCAGCGGCAGCTTCAGTTCCTGCCGGAACAGACGGGCGTCGTCCAGAAAATACAGCTCCTTGAAAGGCACCGTGGGTATCATGTACCTGCCTACCATTCGGACACCGTACTTGAGCCACAGCTGCTTCATGTAGTAGGTCATGGAGTAGATGGGCATCTCGCCACGCATCACGTACATTGGCGCCTTGCTGACGAAGCCGCCGCTCAGAACCATGCCGTGGACACCGGCGCGCTCTATCTCCCTGGCGACAGTAAGGCAGTCGTCAATCTCGAGGCCTCCCTTGAAGCCATCGCGCATGTTGGTCTTGACTATAACGCCCATGTCGGAACCGGCATGTTTCATGACCTGCTCCAGACACATGTTCATGAACCGCATGCGGTTCTCCAGCGGGCCGCCGAAACCGTCGCGACGGCGGTTGGTGTAGGGTGACAGGAACTGCGAGATCAGGTAACCATGTCCGGCGTGAACCTCGACGCAGTCGAATCCGGCATCGCGGGCCGTGTCGACAGCCTCGCCGAACTGGCGGGCCAGCGTTACGAGCTCGTCCTCGCGGAGTCCGCGGCAGAAGGTGGGTGAATAGAGGTTGAAACCTCCGGACGCACCTACCGGCGTGCCTCCGGCCGTGGAGCGGTGTGTCATATTGCCGCAGTGGCCAATCTGGATGCTGGCCTTGGCGCCGGCCTCATGGATACCGTCGGTTATCTCGCGCAGCGCCGGGACAATCTCGGGGCGCAGCCATAACTGTGTCTTGAACGAAAGTGCGGAACGGCAGATGCCGGCATAGGCCAGAGTGGTCATTCCCACGCCGCCGCGTGCCACCGAGAGGTGATAGTCGCGAAGCATATCCGTGGGTCCGTTGTCACGGCCCATTCCTTCAAATGCTGCCGACCGTATGGTGCGGTTGCGTAGTTCTACCGGCCCTATCTTGCCTGGTGTGAACAGTTTCATGAGTTCAGTATATAAATGGAATGAGATACCGCCGGTCAAGCCGAGCGTACTCGTTTCCGAATTCCTTGATGTAACGTTTGTGCAGGCTGATGGCCCGCGGTGCCAGATTCGCGAAGGTCCAAACCACGAACGTCAGCCCGCCGAGCGACCATGTCAGGATGGCATAGCCCACCCATTCGGTGAGCTCGCCGAAGTAGTTGGCGGAGGTGACATATCGGAACATGCCTCCGCGGGGAATATAGTGGCGTGTGTCACCCGGCTTGCGCAGGTGACGAATGATGTAGTCCGACTGGAGATTGATCCACATCCCGAACAGAAAGACCACCGTGCCGATGATGAACTGCGGACTGGCGAGCCAGGAAACGGGATATTGGGCGGCAGGACTGACGTAGAACAGCCAGCCGCCGATCATGTAGCTGTTGACCAAATTGAATATTATTCCCATCAGAATGATTATCAACGGCATACGGTTGCGGCCACGAATCATGAGCGGGAAGATGAAAGCGCGTTGGAAGTAGTGCAGCTCGAAGAGGGCGGCCATGACGACCAGAGCAGGCTGCGCGGCGCGGGGACTCAGGAGCCAGAACAGGAGCATGGCTATGAACACCGGCGCCTCCATCAGGATCCATCCCAGACGGTTGTTGACCGACGGCCCCCAGTGGGAGTTGTACATCACGCCGTATCCCGCCGTGACCTTATGGAGCGCGACGAACACCAATACCGCAAGCACGAGCATCACCCCGCACACCGTATAGTAAAACGTTGGTTCAAAAACCGCATACATGTTGCAAAGTTAGAACAATTTCCTTTAACCACAAAATAATTCGCCATTTCGGGACAAAATTAACCAAATACAACCTTCAGGAACAAGACCGGAAGTCCATCACCTATAATATTAAGGGGTAAGGATTCGTTTTAAAATGAGAACGTTTGTACTGCCGGAAGCGGCAACACCATTCAGAACATGCAACACGTAAGACTAAGCATAATTACCCTCGCGCTGGCCGCGATTCTACTGACCTTGCACCCGGCCGCGGCGCAAGCAACGGCTATCGACACCAATACCGGCTCCAACTGGAAACGCCACACGGCTTTCGACGGCCAGGTCCGCAAAATCATGGAAGGCCCACGGTATGTGTACATCTGGGCGCACCAGCAGCTATACACGCAGGCCAACGGCACTCGTAGCCAGTATTCCAACCCTAATGGTACTGTCTTATATATTGACAAGCAAAATCTCACAAACGGTGTCCGCAGTCTGGCCGATGATTTCCCAACAGCAGGACTTGATGCCCGATGCGTATACTATGATCCCGTACGAGGCATGCTGGTCATGGCCTACACCAATGGCATGATCGATGTAGTTACCGATTCCAGGGAGATACATACCATTCAGGATTTTGCCGGACTAAACGGAGGATTGACAATCACTCCTAAGAACATCGCCATCGATAAGGAGAACGGAGATATCTGGATCACATCATCAAACGGCTTCGCACGTATCGATGGCAAGACATTCAGGGCCGTCGATTCCGCAGACTGGGGAGCAAGTGTCAATTCCGTCTGCCGTGTGGGAGACCGTGTAGTGGCGATTGTCGACAATGTAATATACACCGCACACATCGATACGAGCCTTGGTTCCCTCGGCAACCTGACATCACAGTCGAATACCGGGGGCAGTATGCCTGCTAAAATCCACGGCATCATGCCGGTGTCCGCCAACGCCTTCATAACCCTGACCGAAGGGAAGAATATCTGTCTCGTACAATTAGGATTGACCGGGAACATTACTTCCATCACGACACAGTTAACCGACACAGGATTTTCCGGACAACTCCTAGCCGCCAATGGAAGCCTTGCATCCACAAGCAGCTCCATAAGTTACATCAATTTCAACTATTACGTCAACGATGAGTTCGAGAACAACTTCGTTCCGACCCAGGACGGATATCTTGCATATTCCAAGGACTATATCTACTCACTGAAATACAATCCCGACACGAATAAAATCGACTCTCAGAGTCGAAAATTCAATACTGGTTATATTTCAGCACTCGCACGCCAGACGAGCAGCTATGATTTCGAGAACTTCTGGTTCTACGAGCTCCGTAAAGGATTTTACTGCGAGAAGGCTTCCGGCTATGGCAATTCCACAACCTGGACCACCGGCTCGCCCCGTATCCAGTGGAAGGGACTAACAGCAATGCGCAACGCCCAGCTGAAATACTCCTCAACCAAGGGAATGATATGCATGAGCCGCACTTCCACAATGTTCAACAATGCCGAGGTATCTCCTCTGCCACTACTCATGAGCGGATATAAAAACGGCATCTGGACCAACTACTCCCCCATCTACACAACTCCGGATTTCTGCAATACCAACTCTGCCGCAAAAACGAAATTCGAAAACACAAAGTACGGAGAATATGCATATCCCATAAGGCATCCAAATAGTTTCATAGTTGATCCCCTGAATCCCGACTATGTACTTGTGGGGTCAATGTACTCCGGAATTGCAGCTATGAATTTAGACAACATCACCGGCCAAATCCTTCATTTTAGTTATGAACAAGATACAAACTACTCATTCTATCCAGGTTTTGCATCAGTGATTCCAGGTAACGCCAAAGGATGCCCTGCACTATATGTCTGCGGAACCGATCAGGATGGCAATCTGTGGATATTCTTTCCGGACAGCATGAACAGCAATGGTGGCCCACTTGGATTACGCGTATTCTGCTGGAAAGCTTCCGATTATAATAATTCATTAGAAAATCAAAATGTTTCAAACTACGGATCATGGACAAAACTTGCGATTCCTACCGGACACACAGCAAACATGCCTGGACGTTTAGCTCATGGTTTAGCGTTAAAACACAAAAATAATCAAAATAAAATATTAATATTCCCTTCTACATGGGGACATCCCCTCATGATCCTTGATCATAACGGAACATTAGAGGATACTTCAGACGATAAAGTTAGTATTATTACTTATTTTGCCACTCCTACCGGATTATTGACACATGGAGGTTACATATACGTAATAGAGGAAGATTCCCTTACTGGAGATGTAACTGTTCCTGTAGCCAGTAATCTCGTTCGTTTCAATCCCAATTCTCCCGTCATCGATAACACTATCAAGGCAGAAGTGGTAAACCTCGCAAATCGTGATGGCTCAATGACTCCAATTGTACAATACCAATCCATTTATTCCCTCTCTTTTGACGAATACAATCGCATGTGGATTGGCACCGGTAATGAGGGGGTCTATGGCATATCCGCAGACCGTAAGAATGTAATAGCCCACTATACGACAGAGAATTCTCCATTGTTATCAAACCAGATCAACGATATCTGCTGGAATCCTGACACTCAAGACCTTTTCATAGCCACTGATGGAGGTCTAATGTCCATGACCCCCTATACGTTGGATTCAGAAAACGGGAAAATCACACCTTCTGTTGAACCAACCTCTGTGACACCTGACTTTGCAGGTGTTATACGTTTGAATAATATCCCCTCAGGTTCTTCAATTATAGTTGAAGACGAAAATGGTAAAAAAGTTTCAACACTTATCAATACAGCTAACAATAATGCTATCTGGGATACCAGTGACTCCAATGGCAACTTGGTTCCATCAGGAGTCTATTATTTCCATGACCTATCTGGTTTGATGGATGACATTCATATCTCAATTCTCAGATAACGAAGCATATCGTTTTTATCCGGAAAATGAAACAAGCTATAAATAAATTTATAAAAACAAGGGTTTCTTGGTCATTGGCGTTATCCCTGTTTGCCCTTATAGCTATTATACCCTTTCTAATATTATGTCAATATGTATATCCCATAAATGATGATTTCTCATTTGCGCTTGTGCATATTGATACCAATCCATTCCAATCCGTTTATGATTTATATATGAACTGGAGCGGTCGGTATCTCGCAACGTTTGTTTCTTCCCTTAATCCATTTGTAATCAGCCACAATCCCATACCTCTTTTTCGCTATTTCTCAGCAGGTGTTATATTTTTATTCTTTATCATATTTTTGACATCTCCTCTGATTTGCTGTAAGAAATGGCTGTCAACATGGCAATGCCTTGGGCTCGGGGCATTCCTAATGCTGATTTATATAGCATTCATGCCAAGTACATCTCAGATGTTCTATTGGTTCTCTTCGTATACTGCCTATACGATTCCGTCTTTATTTATGCTGGTATTAATTGCCTTAAGTGCTTCTCATAGTAAAATATGTCATTTTTTTTCCTATGTCCTGGCATTTTTAGTTCCCGGAGGTAATGAAGTTACTGCAGTTCTAACTGTATGTATTTTTGCGTACCTTTCCTTCGCATATCGTAAACCAAAATTTTACATCCTTTTTGGATTGTCATTATTGGCCATCATCATAGTAATTCTATCTCCTGGTAATTCCATTCGTATGGAACACCAATTGTCATCACATCCGTATATATGGGCATTGATAGTTAGTATTACTCAGTCTATAAGTTGGATTTTCCTATGGATTCCTTTGCTGTTACTGTCCACATTAGTCTATATCCCATTGTTCGGACATAAATTAGCTCAATCGTCAATCTACAATATAAGTTTCAAATACTTTTTTATCGCATTCTGGATTACCGTAATTCTTGCGCATATACCTCCAACCCTTGGTCTGTCTTCTGTCATGATTGACCGGACTGCTAATTGCTTATTGGTTTTCTTTATCGTTGGATATTTTTTCGGCATCAATATACTTATAAAAAAACACCCTGACACTGCCATAAAACTAACCTCTCTGTTTTCAAAGAAACTGATTATGGCTGCTGTGGTATTCTGTTTCTTATTTACCATGCCTTTCACAATCAATAGCCCCGTCGCAACGGCAGTCGCCGACTTAGTTTCAGGCAAGGGAGCACAATATGCTACTATTCAACAAGAAAGAATAGATCTTGTGCAGAATGAAACACCAGAAGACATAATCGAATTACCATCATTAGGTACAACATCAAAATCTTTATTTATCAAAGAATTAGATTCAATTCCAGATGGTGAATTCTCAACAAATTTCTGCACAATTTATGGAAGTAAAGGCAATGCCTTTGTAAAAGACGTAGATGTAAGTTTCGAAGATAACTTTACCTCTCTTAAAAACAGAGGTAAAAATGCACGTGCTGATAGAAATAAGAGGTAACTTCCTTATTAACGATGCATTAACCAAATTAGACTCTTAATTTCCTTTCCCAAGGATTTCCAGCGCGTTCCTGGTGGCCACGAGGCAACAGTTCATGCAGTGGTCTCGGCCACGGTGCTGTTTGCCGCAGCAGACTGTACCGAACTGCTGAAAGAATTTCTCATACATCTCCTTGGCGGCTTTCGTAGCTTCCTTTCTATCCCGGCCCATGGCCAGACCTACCGTCATGACGGCTCCGCTCAAGGCTCCGCATGTCCCCTCGGCAAAGGTCGCACCTATTCCTCCTCGGAACCCTACAGCCAGCGAACGCAATGTCTCGTCATCCAGACCACAACTCACCGCATGGCTTATGGCTAATGCCGTGGTTTCGGAACACGATGTCCCGGACATCCTCAACGCCCTTACCTCCTCTTCTAATTTTGTCATATCCATTTCCATGCCGCAAAATTAAGAAATTATTTCTGAAATGGCAATCCTTATTCGAGAGTCTCAAAATAAATTCTTTCCACCCAGCCAATTCCATTTTTAACATTTCGGAATGTCGGATTTTTTTGGATTTTTCGGGAGGAGAGATTAATTTTGCAACTTGTTTTTTATGGATACACAATGGAACTGATCAAGCATGAATGCGGAATCGCCATGATTCGCCTGCTGAAGCCTCTGTCTTATTATAAGGAGAAGTATGGGTCGGAATTCTACGGACTCAACAAGCTCTATCTCCTCATGGAAAAGGAGCATAACCGTGGACAGGAAGGCGCCGGCGTCGGCTGCGTCCGGATGGATGTCCAACCAGGCAGCGAGTATATCTTCCGCGAGCGTGCGCAGGGAAACGATGCCATACGCCAAGTGTTCGCCAACATCGGCAGCACCATACAGGAGGCCCGGAGTCATGACGTCAATGACTCCGGCCTTCCTTTTATCGGCGAGGTATACATGGGGCACCTGCGCTATTCCACCACCGGCCGTTCGGGCATCAGCTATGTACACCCCTTCCTGCGGCGCAACAACTGGAGCTCGCGCAACATGCTGCTGTGCGGCAACTTCAACCTGACCAACGTGGACGAGATCTTCGACCAGATCACCGCCACCGGCCAGCATCCACGCCTGCTGGCGGACACCTTCCTCCTGTTGGAGCAGATGGGACACGCCCTGGACCGCGAGAACGAGCGTCTCTTCTCCATCCACCACAACGCCGGTCTGCGCGGTCTGCCCCTCTCGCACGCCATCGCCCGCGACCTGAACGTCAGCAACATGCTGCACCGATGCTCGCCTACCTGGGACGGCGGCTACGTGATCTGCGGTATCGTCGGCAACGGCGACATGTTCGCCATGCGCGACCCCAACGGCATCCGGCCGGCCTTCTACTATGCCGACGACGAGGTCGTTGTCGTCGCCTCCGAGCGGCCTGTCATCCAGACAGCCTTCGCCACCAGCGTCGAGGATGTACATGAGCTTCAGCCAGGCTCCTCCATCATCGTTGATCGTGACGGCACCTGGCGCATCGAGCAGATTCTGCCCCAAGGACGAAACCAACGCTGTTCGTTCGAGCGCATATACTTCTCCCGAGGGTCCGACCGCGATATCTACATCGAGCGTAAGAAATTGGGCATCAACCTTGTCCCCCGCGTCCTCAAGGCCATCGACAACGACATCGACCACACTGTCGTGTCCTTCATCCCGAATACCGCCGAAGTCGCCTTCTACGGTCTGGTCGAGGGTCTGGAGAACCATTTGATACGCTCCAAGATCGAGAAAATCCATCAGCTCTCGGCTACCGGATGCCTTACCGACGAGAATATCGACAGGATTCTCCGTCGCCGTGTCCGTAAGGAGAAAGTGGCCATCAAGGACATCAAGCTGCGCACATTCATCGCCGAAGGCTCAACCCGCAATGACCTGGCGGCGCATGTCTACGACGTGACCTACGGCTCCGTCAATCCCGATGACACACTGGTGGTGATCGATGACAGTATAGTCCGCGGCACCACTCTCCGCGAATCCATCATACGCATCCTGGACCGTCTGAATCCGAAGAAGATAGTGGTGGTGTCATCCTCGCCACAGGTACGGTTCCCCGACTGCTACGGCATCGACATGAGCCGCATGCATGAGTTCATAGCCTTCCGCGCTGCCATACAGCTCCTGAAGGAACGCGGCATGAAGGACGTAATCGATGACGTATACCGCCGCTGCATGGAACAAGACGGGCTGCCCAAGGAACAGACCGTGAACCATGTCACCGACATCTACACACCCTTCACCGACGAGGAGATTTCCGCCAAGATTGCCGAAATGCTAACTCCCGTCGACACTCGCGCCGAGGTGGAGATTGTGTTCCAGGGCATCCACGAGATGCACAAGGCCATCCCGGACCATCCGGGTGACTGGTACTTCACAGGCAACTACCCGACTCCGGGCGGCAACCGTCTGGTGAACCGTGCATTCATCAATTACTACGAAGGCCATTCCGAACTAAGAAACTAATAAACCCAAACAAAGTGGAAACCAAGTATATATTCGTCACCGGAGGCGTTGTATCCTCGCTGGGCAAGGGAATCATCTCCGCCTCGCTGGCACGCCTGCTGCTGTCGCGCGGCTACAAAGTGACCATCCAGAAATTCGATCCATACATCAATGTGGACCCGGGCACCCTCAACCCATACGAGCATGGCGAGTGCTACGTAACGGTCGACGGCCACGAGGCCGACCTGGACCTGGGCCATTACGAGCGCTTCACAAACATACAGACCACCCGCCACAACAACGTGACAAGCGGCCGCGTCTTCCAGTCCGTCATCAACAAGGAGCGCCACGGCGACTATCTGGGCAAGACCGTACAGATCATCCCTCACATCACCGACGAGATCAAGCGCAACATCAAGAGCCTGGGCAACACCGGCAAATATGACTTCGTCATCACCGAGATCGGCGGAACCGTCGGCGACATCGAGTCGGCACCGTTCCTCGAAGCGGCCCGGCAGCTCCGCTGGGAACTGGGCCGCAGCGCGCTGTTCCTGCACCTCACCTACGTTCCCTACCTGCACGCAGCCGGCGAGCTGAAGACCAAGCCCACGCAGCACTCCGTCAAATCACTCCAGTCCGCCGGTATCCAGCCCGACATCCTGGTGCTCCGTACCGAACATGACCTCCCCGCCGCCATGCGCCGCAAGGTGGCACAGTTCTGCAACATGGAGGCCGATGCGGTGATCCAGAGCCTTGATGCTCCCTCCATCTACTATGTTCCCCTGTTGATGCATGAGCAGAACCTGGACGGCATGGCCGTTGAGAAAACCGGAGCTGAACCTAAGGGCGAGCCCGACCTGACACGCTGGAACGATTTCCTGACCCGTCTGGACGCCGCCAAGAAATCCGACACTGTCCTCCGCATCGGTCTGGTGGGCAAGTATGTGGAGCTGCAGGATGCCTACAAATCCATCGACGAGTCCATGCTTCAGGCCTCGGCCTACTGCGGCTGCAGGCTGGAACTGGAGCATATCCATTCCGAGAAGGTTACTGATGCCAATGTTGACGATAAACTGAGGAATCTGGATGGCGTAATCATCGCTCCGGGATTCGGTCAGCGCGGCATCGAGGGTAAGTTCATAGCCCTGCGGTGGTGCCGCGAGCATGACATACCGACTTTCGGCATCTGCCTGGGAATGCAGTGCATGGTCATCGAATACGCCCGCAATGTCCTGGGACTTGCTGACGCCAACTCCACCGAGATGGATCCGCACACCAAGCACAATGTCATCGACCTGATGGAGGAGCAGAAAAGCATCGTGAACATGGGAGGCACCATGCGTCTGGGCGCATATGAATGCCGACTGAAGGAAGGTTCGCGCCCTTGTGAGGCCTACGGCCAGGAGGTTGTAAGCGAGCGTCACCGTCACCGTTTCGAGTTCAACAACGACTACCGCCAGCGCTTCGAGCAGGCCGGCATGGCCTGTGTTGGCGAAAATCCCGAGACCGGACTGGTCGAGGTGGTTGAGGTTCCCTCGCTCCGCTGGTTCGTCGGCACCCAGTACCATCCCGAGTATCAGTCCACGGTGCTGAATCCAAATCCTCTCTTCATGGCCTTCACCCGTGCGGCACTGGCCTATCACGCCGACCGCCTCTGCACGCACTGAACAATTCCATCCGTTTGTGTGTTGTGAGTTTGTAATCAGATAAAACTCAAGGAATATGGAAAAGTACATTTGCGAGGTATGTGACTGGGTATACGACCCGGCAGTAGGTGACCCTGACGGCGGCATCGCCCCCGGAACGGCATTCTCCGACCTTCCCGACGATTGGGTATGCCCCGTATGCGGTGTCGGCAAGGATCAGTTCGCACCCGTACCCTGAACCCCGAAAACACGTGGACCTATAATAAATGCAGGGATGCTTCAGTAATTCTGAACATCCCTGCATTTTATCTTGAACCACTGACGGATTGATGAAGTGCAATCCTCAGCGCATTTGGACCTTAGCTGTCTATATCAATGTCGAAATCATCGCCGAACAGGTCGGAATCGGCACTGCGGTCATCGGCATTGTTGGACAGGAATCCATCGTTGCTCTCGTCGATTTCCTCATCACTCATGCGCTTGGCCTCCTTGCCCGGCAGGAAGGGATTGCCTGGCTTACGCTTCTCGTCGCGCTTGGACTTCATCACCTCGGTGATCTTCTGCGCCAGCTCCTCGGCCAGTTCAGGATTCTCGGCGATGACGTTCTTCACGGCGTCGCGGCCCTGACCTAATTTATTGCCGTTGTAGCTGAACCATGCGCCGGACTTCTTGATGATGCCATGCTCCACGCCCAGGTCGACTATCTCGCCCGAGCGGCTGATGCCCTCGCCGAACATGATGTCGAACTCGGCCTTCATGAACGGAGGCGCCACCTTGTTCTTCACCACCTTCACCTTGGCAAGACGGCCGATGGGGGTGTCGTCCTTCTTGATGACCGCCGCAGGACGGATCTCTATACGTACCGAGCTGTAGAACTTCAGCGCGTTACCGCCGGTGGTCACCTCCGGATTACCGAACATCACGCCGATCTTCTCACGGATCTGGTTGATGAAGATGCAGCATGTGCGCGTACGCGATATGGACCCTGTCAGTTTACGCATGGCCTGCGACATCAGGCGCGCATGCAGGCCGACGTTCTTGTCGCCCATCTCGCCCTCGATCTCGGCCTTGGGCGTCAAAGCCGCAACGGAATCCACCACCAGCACATCGATGGCGCCGGAGTTGATCAGCTGCTCGGCGATGTCCAGAGCCTGCTCGCCGTTGTCAGGCTGCGCGATCCACAGGCTGTTGACATCCACGCCCAGCTGCTCGGCGTAGAAACGGTCAAAGGCATGCTCGGCATCAATGATGGCGCAGATACCGCCGGCCTTCTGAGCCTCGGCAATCACATGTATGGCCAGCGTGGTCTTACCCGACGACTCCGGTCCGTAGATCTCGGTGATTCGTCCCCGGGGAAGCCCTCCTACTCCCAGAGCGTAGTCCAGACCCAGCGACCCGGTGGATATCACCTCCACGTCCTGGACCTTGTCGTCGCCCAGGCACATCACCGTGCCCGAGCCGAAGTCCTTCTCCAGATGCTCCATCGTAACGCCCAGGGCCTTAAGTTTGGCCGCCCGGTCGTTGACAGGAACCGCTTCCTTGCCTGCCGCCGGTTTTTTCTTCTTTTCTGCCATATATCCTGTGTATTTATTTCCGATTGAATTTCCAATCACAAAATTACAACAAAAACTTGCAGATACCTAATTTTCAACCGACTTTTTATATTAAATAAAACTAACGCGCTGCCACATCATTGCAGTCAGCGGTTCAGCTTCATCACCATCTCGTTCCGAGCGTCGTAGAAGCCCAGGCCGCCATCGGCCGTGCGTCCGTAGGACACGATTGTCGGGAGTACGGTCTGAAGAGCCTGCTCCACCGACATGTCCGGACATGACATACGTGTGGACATTCCCTGACCGAACGTGATGGCCGTGTAGTTGGTCTGGAAATCACCGCGGATGCTGTTGCAGCCAGTCGTGCAGAAGTAGTTGCCCTCCTGGTCGAATGTCACAGTCAGGGGCTCGTCAACGGTAGACTTTACTTCCTTGCCGTTCAGCTCGCGGATGGTCCATTTACCTTCCAGCGTTGAGATGGAGTAGTCCTGGTAGCCCTTGCGCAGGGTCAGCACCGGAGTGCTCCCGCTGAGCAATTGAACCTCCCCGTTCTTCAAGCCTCGGTAACCGGTGGTGTTCTCGAGAGCCGACTTTATATTGTCCTCAATCGTCATGTCGGGGCAGGCCATCAATGTTCCCGCCACTCGGTCGAACGTCAGCATACCCGCGGGCTGATTCTTGTTGAAGCCGCACATCAACCGGTTACAGCCTCCGTTTGCCGTCATTCTCCCGTTCTGCACATCAAATGCCAGATAGGGAGCGCTCTCCACATCCGCGGGGTTTACCCTCTGTCCGTTCACCGATATCACGTTCCATTTGCCGGACAGACCGGCCATGTCGATTGTCCTGTAGCTGCTGCAGCCGCCCAGGGTAAGCGCAACGGCTGCGACGCACAGGATACTCATTCCTGTTTTCATAGTTTTCCCTTTATAATATTCTTTTATTCTATATTGTAGACAACCGACATGGCAAAAAGTTGAAAAGGGGGAGCCGCAATTGCGGTTCCCCCTGTATTAACTCATGTTAAAACCGTGATGTCAGCAGTAACCCGGCTTCTTGAGCAGACGGAACATATTGGACTTGTACGCCTCCACGCCCGGCTGGTTGAACGGGTTGACACCCAGCAGGTAGCCGCTGATGCCGCAGGCCTTCTCGAAGAAGTAGATCAGCTGGCCCAGGTTGTACTCGTCGATTTTCTCGATCTCCACGCGCATGTTGGGCACGTTGCCGTCCACGTGCGCCATCTTGGTGCCCAGCTCGGCCATCTTGTTGACCTCGTCGATGCGCTTGCCCGCCAGATAGTTCAGGCCGTCCAGGTTCTCCTTGTCCTCGGGGATGCGGCGTTCCAGGCCTACATTGGCCACAGATACGACTGTCTCGAAGATTGTACGCTCGCCATCCTGGATCCACTGGCCCATGGAGTGCAGGTCCGTGGTGAAGTCCACGCTGGCAGGGAAGATGCCCTTGCCGTCCTTACCCTCGCTCTCGCCGTACAGCTGCTTCCACCATTCCGACACGTAGTGCAGACGGGGATCGAAGTTGACCAGAATCTCGATCTTCTTGCCGGAGCGGTACAGCGCGTTACGCATGCGCGCGTAAACCAGCGAAAGGTTCGTGTCGTCGGTGGCAGTGGTAGCCTTCTCCATGTCGATGGCACCTTGCAGCAGGGCCTTGATGTCGTGACCGTCCACGGCGATGGGAAGCAGACCAACCGGAGTCAGTACGGAGAAGCGGCCCCCTACGTTGTCGGGGATTATGTATGTCTCGTAACCCTCGTTGTCGGCCATTGTGCGCAACGCTCCCTTGTGTGCATCGGTGATGGCCACGATCAGTCTCCTGGCCTCCTCCTTGCCTGCCTGCTTCTCCAGCAGTTCCTTCAGGATACGGAAGGCGATTGCAGGTTCGGTAGTGGTTCCTGACTTGGAGATCACGATAATGCCGAAACGCTTGCCCGTCAGCAGCTGCTCCAGCTGAGCGGTATACTCCTCGCCGATGTTCTGGCCGGCGTACAGCACCTTAGGATTGCCGGGTGTCGGAGCATAATATGCGTCGAAATTGCTCTCCAGCGCGGTGTTGACCGCCTTGGCACCCAGATAGGAGCCGCCGATGCCGATGCATACCACATAGTCGCAGTTCTCGCGCAGACGCTGGGCTGTAGCCTCTATCGAGGCTACGAGCTCGACCCGTGTCTCTTCGGGCAGGCGTACCCAACCCAGGAAATCATTACCCAGACCGGTGCCTTCCTCTACGGTCTTCAGCGCTGCCACGGCCTCCTGGCCCATGGCATTGTATTCCTTCTCGGCGAACTTGATCGCATCCTGAATGTTCAGTTCTATACTTTTCATAATATTTTGGGTTAAACAAGTAACATTATAACAAATCAGTCTATCCGAAAACTCTACAGGGACTGTTAAAACAACCTAAACGGTCACGAGAACCGTTCGGCCACCGGAGCCAGCTCTCGTCGGGGGCTGGCGTTCTCGTAGAGGATCCTGTACATGGCCTCCAGAATCGGCATGTCTACCTTGGGGCCGTTACTGTTGATGCGGTGGATGCATCGGGTTCCGTAGTAACCCTCGGCAACCATCTCCATCTCCATGATCGCGGCCTTGACGCTGTAGCCCCTACCGATCATCGAGCCGAAATTGTGGTTGCGGCTGAATTTGGAGTAGGATGTCACCAGCAGGTCGCCCAGATAGGCGGACTGACAGATGTCGCGCCCCGGCATCGGTGCGATGGTGTCCACGAAACGGCGCATCTCGCGCACCGCGTTGCTGACTGTCATGGCTATGAAGTTGTCGCCGGTCTTCTGACCGTGGATCATGCCTGCGGCGATGGCGTAGACGTTCTTCAACACGGCGGCGTATTCGATGCCGTCCACATCGTTGCTCAGGATGGTGCGCATCCGCTTGCCGTCGATCATGCCGGCGAAGTCAGCGCAACGCCGCGGGTCCCGGCATCCTATCGTCAGGAACGATGGCCGGTCCAGGGCCACTTCCTCCGCATGACACGGGCCGCCGATCACCATCAGCCGGTCGTCCTTGCAGCCGAAGTTCTCCTTCATATAGTCCGTGACTATCATGTCGGTATCGCCTACCATTCCCTTGACTGCCGAGACGATATTCTTCTCGCTGATATCCTCGGTGATCAGGTCCAGAGTCTGGCGCAGGTAGGGCGACGGTGTCACCAGCAGCAGTGTGTCGGCGTCACGGCAGACGGCATTGATGTCCGACGAGAGGTCTATACGCTCAACATCGAAGTCCACATCCGTCAGATAGGTCGGATTATGTCCGCAGCGGACGAACTCGTCGATACGGTCCTGCCGGTGGAAGTACCATCCGATGCTGCTGCTGTTACCCAGCAGCAGCTTGGCCAAAGCCGTGGCCCAGCTGCCGCTGCCGATAACCGCTATCTTGCCCATCGTGTTCATGGGCCTTATTCCTTGGTGGATTCTTCCTTGTCGCTCTCGACGGTGGCGCGCTTCTCAGGACGCATCTGCGGGAACAGCAGCACCTCCTGGATGGTGGACTGCCCGGTCAGCAGCATGGCCAGACGGTCCATGCCTATACCCATGCCTGACGTGGGAGGCATCCCGTACTCCAGCGCGCGGATGAAGTCGGCGTCAATCACCATCGCCTCGTCGTCGCCCTTGTCAGCGAGCTTCATCTGCTCCACGAACCGTTCGTACTGGTCAATCGGGTCGTTCAGCTCGGAGTATGCGTTACACAGCTCCTTGCCGTTGACCATCAGCTCGAAACGCTCCGTCAACTCGGGATTCTCGCGGTGACGCTTGGTCAGCGGAGACATCTCCACGGGGTAGTCGGTGATGAACGTAGGCTGGATGTAGGTTCCCTCGCATTTCTCGCCGAAAATCTCGTCGATCAGCTTGCCCTTGCCCATCGTGTTGTCCACCTCTACTCCGTTGGCCTTGCAGAAGGCACGGAGCTCGTCCTCGCTCTTGCCGTCGATGTCGAAGCCTGTCTTGTCCAGAATGGCCTGGCGCATGGTGACACGCGGATACGGTGGCTGGAAGTCGATCTCGTTGTCACCGACCTTGACCTTAGTGGTGCCGTTAACGTCCATGGCGATCTTGGCAAGCATGTTCTCCGTGAAGTTCATCATCCACTTGTAGTCCTTGTAGGCCACGTAGATCTCCATGCAGGTGAACTCGGGGTTATGCGTACGGTCCATTCCCTCGTTGCGGAAGTTGCGGCTGAACTCGTAGACGCCCTCGAAGCCCCCCACAATCAGGCGCTTCAGGTAGAGCTCGTTGGCTATGCGGAGATACAGAGGGATGTCCAGTGCGTTGTGGTGCGTGATGAACGGACGGGCGGCGGCGCCGCCGGGGATGGCCTGCAGCACCGGTGTGTCAACCTCCAGTATGCCGTTCGAGTTGAAGTACTCGCGCATGGAGTTGAACATCTTGGTACGCTTCAGGAAGATCTCGCGGACTCCGGGATTGACCACCAGGTCCACATAGCGCTGGCGGTAGCGCAGCTCCGGATCGGAGAAGGCGTCGTAGGCCACGCCGTCCTTCATCTTGACTATGGGCAGCGGACGGAGGCTCTTGCTAAGCACCGTCAGCGTGCGGGCATGAATGGATATCTCGCCGGTCTTGGTGCGGAACACCTCGCCGGTGATGCCGACGAAATCGCCGATGTCCAGAAGTTTCTTGAATACGGTATTGTACAGTTCCTTGTCCTCGCCGGGGCAGAGGTCGTCGCGGCTAACGTATACCTGTATACGGCCGGCGGCGTCCTGCAGCTCCATGAAGGAGGCTTTGCCCATGATGCGGCGGGACATCACGCGTCCGGCCACGCTGACATGACGCAGCTCCGCGTCGTCCTGGAAATTCTCTTTGATTTCGGCACTGTGGGCGGTGACGGGAAACTCGGCCGCGGGATAGGGCTCGATACCCATATCGCGCATGGCCTGGAGGCTGTTGCGGCGAACTATCTCCTGTTCGCTAAGCTCGTGGTTTGCCATTATATTATCTATTCCTTATATTTTCAAAAATAATTGACAGTGTCAGGATGTTCCGGATCCGGCTCTATGGTGGGGTCATATACCTGGTCGGGAGCCACGATATCGGGCTCGTTCAGGTCGGACATTGTGTCGGAGGCCGGAGTCGAGGTATCTATTTCCGGATTCTGATAGGTGAATATCGCTTCCTCCACAATGGTATCCTTCGGAATCGACGACTCCTCTTCGCCATCGGTACCCGTCGGAGCGTGGAGTGTCTCGGAATTGAGGGTAGTGGTCATCATCAGCAGACCGAAGAGGAAGAACAGCATGGCGCAGCCCGTGAGCATCCAGTCGATGGGCAGCATACGGGTCACGGGTTCCTCATCGTCCGTGCGTCCGCTCAAAGTACGGGACACCAGTGCCACGAGCGGAATGAGCGAATAAGCCACCCAGAGGCCTCCGATCCAGTACAGGGCGATGAATCCGACATCAGGGCCAAGCAGTCCAACCAAGCCCATCAGCACGCCGGCCACCCCGGCCGTGGCTATCAACCATGCCAATAGAGCCAGAGCGCAGCTCTTACCGTCGCCGGCACCCTGGAAATCAACGAACCGACGGAACCACGGAGTGATGAAATTACATTCGAACCATCCCTCACGGACCCGGTTTGGGTTATATATCTGATTGATTCTCATTAGCTTATATCACAATGCAAGCGCGTAGCATGTCTCTCCGCGCCGCAATTCATTGCTGTTCAGTTACAAAATTACTCTTTTTTCTCCGATTTGCCAAAAATCTCACCCTCATCACGCAAAAAATACAATTACCACGAATGTGTTTAAGGCCTTGACAACCCTTTAAAGTCATCAAGGCCGCTATATCGGGACCCGGAGGTCCCTCGTACAGGGTAATTATTCAAGTGTGAAGTTGACGTCAACCTCAGCGGGGGCGTCCACAGGTTTGCCGTCCTTGTCGGCGGGAATCCACTTGGGCATCCCCTTCACCAGACGGATAGACTCGGCCTCCAGGTCAGGGTCGACCATCCGTTTGATCTTGATTGTGCCGATGGTGCCGTCCGCCTTGACCGTGAACACCACTCCCACGACACCCTCGATTCCGTTGTCCTTGGCGGCTTGCGGATACTTCATGTTCTCAGTGAGATACTTGTCCAGCCCCTCCTTGCCGCCGGGGAACTCCGGCTTATCGGCGGCCATCGCCCCGATCGCCACACCCAGCGCCGCCACCAGCATTATCATCAGCTTCTTCATATTCATTCCTTATTCAACCTGCATGCACTTCCGTCCATCCCGGTTTGTTACAGAATTTAGACCTCCGAATGTCATTAAGGTTTAAGACAGTAATAGACAACATCGCCATGTATATATCTGATTTCCGTACGTTCAGCTATTTGTTGGCGAGATATTCGGTAGGCGGCATTCCGAATGTCTTCTTGAAGACCTTCGTGAAGTAGTTTGGATCAGAGAAACCGGTTGCGTAAGCCGTCTCGCTCACATTCAAGCCACTGCGGAGCAACTCGCAGGCTTTCGTCATGCGGCACTGCTTGATATGGTCCGTCATCGAGGTGTTGAAGAAGGTTTTCATCTTGATGTGCAGCAACGAGCGCGATATGCCTAACGCTTTGGTGATGTCTGCGATCGAGAAGTCGGAATTGTCCATATTCTCGTTGATCAATGAATTAATACGCTCCACGAATTCATTATCGAACTTGTTGAGGGGAGGAAGTTCCTCCACTGTCTCATCCTGGGCTGAGGACTCATCGATCTTGGAATCGATATACACACGCCGCGCCCGCAGGATGTTCTTGACGCGCAAGGCCAGCAGCTGAGGATCGAACGGCTTCGGTATGTACGCCTCCGCACCGCTTCGATAGCCCGCAATAGTGGTCTCCTCGTCACTTTTGGCCGTCAGGAGTATCACAGGAATATGCGATGTCGCAAGATCGTTCTTCAAACGGTCGCACAGCTCGATGCCGTCCATGACCGGCATCATTACATCCGACACCACGATATCGATGGGATATTCCGCCGTTACCTTCAGCGCCTCCTCGCCATTGGTGGCCGTGAAGACATTGTAATCCTTCGAGAACTCATCCGCCAGGAAACGCAGCAGCTGCGGATTGTCCTCCACCAGCAGGATGGAGACGCTCTTCTCGTTCTTATCGTCAGCATTCCCTTCATTCTCCCGGGAATATACCGCCAGCGTATTGGTGATGAACGTGGGCTGGTACTTGGCCTGTACAGTGGCACCGGCTGCAATGCAGCACGACTTGTCGAATGCATCCTGGGTCACGTTGATACGGACAGTAAAGACGCTTCCCTCGCCCATTGTACTTGTGACGGCGATGGTCCCCCTGTGGATTTCCACAAGCTTCCTGACCGTGGCAAGACCGATTCCCCAGCCCGTATGGCTTGCGTTATAGCCACGCTTCGTCTGGTAATATTTCTTGAAGATATTATCGATTTCCTCCGGAGCGATACCGATTCCGGTATCCTTCACTTCCAATTGCAGATACACATCTCCATCGTCACCCTCCATGATGGAGGCACGTACATCCACGCTACCGTTCTCGCCCGTATACTTGATGGCATTTGACAGAAGATTGCTCAGGATACGCTCCAGATAGGTTGTGGAATACCACACCTCCTCGCCGTTGTTCTGTGTCATCACATTGACGGAGATATTCTTCTCCGACGCCGGGCCGCGGAAATATCCCGACCAGGTCTCGATCAGTTCCAACGGGTTGCCCTTCTGCAGGAACAGCTGGAAATTGCCGGATTCCACTCGGTTGAAAGTCACAAGTTCGTTGATCAGGTCGATCATCTTCGAGGTGTTCGCGATGGCCGTGGACAGCCGTTCCTGCGATATCTCGGACATGTGCTCCTCCGACGAAAGGTGCTTGAGCGGTGCAAGGATAAGGCTCAACGGTGTCTTGAGTTCATGCGAGATGTTGGTGAAGAACTCCATCTTCTCACGGTTCAGCTCATCCTTCTTCTCCTGTTCGATCTGATTGAGTTTCTTCTGTTGCTTCTCGCGCACGCGCCATGTAACGAGACGGTAAACCACGTAGCACAGCGAGATTCCGAGCAGGATATATATGAACCATGCGGTCGAGGAAAGATAGTACGGAGGCTTAATCCTCAGGTCGAGCTCGCGGATTGGCGCAGAATCCCAATTGTCGCCAGAGGTCAGCGCCCTGACCTTGAATACATACGAGCCGTAGGGAAGTTCCATGGCGGTGAATCGACGCTGCGAGCCGACATCACGCCACTCCTTGTCAAGACCCTCGATGAATATCTGATACCTTGCGTTTTCCGCCCCTACAGGATCCACTATCCCGTAATCGATACTGAATATGCGCGAGTCGGCATAGCCCAGAACCAGCTCCTTGGTCGCATCCAGAGTCGAAGACAGCGGGGAATCCTTGGTTCGCGGCGTGAGCGGATTGCTGTTGAGGGCAAGACACCACAGATGTACCGGAGACTTACGGTCACCACGCTTCCTGATATCGGGACTGAATTTCACCAGGCCGTTGACTGTTCCGCAATACAGCTCGCCGTCCGACGCCTGCATTATAGACGAGAAATTGAACTGGTTCTCCGGCAGTCCGTCCGAAGTGGTGAATTTAACCGTCGAGAGATTTTCCGGATTCACCTTGAACAGTCCTCCCGAGGTAGTTATCCATATTGTTCCCGTCTTGTCCTCGCCAATCGAGCACACGGTTCCCCATGCACCCTCATTGCATGGGAATTCCGACGCCGACAGGGTCTTCCCGTCGATTATATGCACGCCGCTGTTGTTGGTGCCGACCAGGATGCGTCCCTTGCGGTCCTCGAAGACAGTCGTGACATAGCTGTCGGGAATCCCACCTGATTCCTGCCGGGCCCATCCTTTTACCTCACGCGATCGGCCATCTATGCGGTACAGTCCGCTGTTCACCGTTCCGGCCCAGAGATTCCCTTTCCTGTCGGCATGGAGGCAATACACAAAGTCTCCGTCAAGTACAGGATGTCCGGTCGCCTGGAACGAGTCCGTCTGCGGATCGTAGCGTTTAAGTCCCAATGTCGTGGCTATCCACAGGTCGCCACTCTTCTGTCTCACGACGGCAAAAATCGCATCGCTTCGCAATCCACTGCCGTTGAATACGGTATAATGCCGGTGTGCCCCGCTTTTTGTATTGTACCGGAACAATCCGTTACGGAATGTTCCGATCCAGATATCCCCTGTGTTCTCATCGTAATACAGCTCATGTACATTGGTACCCAGTTCCGGAATGCTGTTGAAGCGTCTGACGGAATTATCGGTCAGATCCAGCATATTGATGCCACCGTCCTCAGTGGCAAGCCACAGCAGATGCTCGTTCACCTCTATAACCCGGCGCACGGCCTTGCCCGAGAGTGTCGTGGAGTCATAGCCGGGGGCGATCCACCTGAACTGCCGTGCATTGCGTTGCAACAGATTGATACCGCCAAAGTAGGTCCCGACCCATATATTGTCTTGGGAATCCGGAACAATACAATAGATGGCATTGTCGGAAAGGGTGCGTGAGTTGCCGAATTCCTGCTTCACCTTGCTTATCGCTCCCGTCGCGGTATTGATTACGGTTATACCCTTTTCCGTCCCCAGCAGAATGTTACCCATCGAGTCTTGGGTGATGTCCCTTACCGTACCGTCGGACAATACCGTCTCCGGATAGATGGTACGACTGCCGGTTTTCAGATTCAGGCTCATGACTCCATGTCCGTCACGTCCGATCCATAGATTGCCTTTCTTATCGAAATAAAGCGGAGCCAGTACATCGAATCCCTTCATGAAATCAGAATAAACGGATGCATCAAGCATCGTCTCGGCATTCATCGACGGGGAATAGTAGGCTATGGATTGATTGGTTGACACGAACACACGTCCGTCAGGAGCAACCGCCATACCGGTCACATATCCCTCCACATGACGCGGAACATACCTGAAGGAAGTGTCCTTGACACCCTTTCTGAATATACGGTCGCCGGAGCATACAATTCCTCCGTCGTGAGTCTCCACGATCTCGGAAATATGCTGTCCATCGACATCATGGTTCTCGAAATCATCCTTATCCCGGCGGTAACGGCTTATACCGGCATCCGTGCCTATCCACACATTATTATACCGGTCCACAAGTATTTTCCGGATGAAGTTATGCGGTATCGAACTGGCGTCGGACGCATCATGGTAATAGACCACGAAGGAGTACCCGTCGTATTTTGCCAGACCGTTTCTGGTGCCCACCCACAGCATCCCGTCATGGTCGAACGCCATCGACATGATCTGCTGGTGCGGCAGACCGTTGTCACTCCTTAGATGAGTGAAATGATATGCTTCCTGGGCGCGCGAAGCCACCGGAAGCAATCCCCCGATGGCAAACAATATGATAATAAATGAAATAACGTGAATGCCCCTCCCCCGATGCATGCCCACGCCGATATATGGTATTGATTTCTTCATATCATTATTTTGGATCTTTCGGAAGTGCCGTCTGTGAATATCGTATCGAGGATATAGACTCCCCTAATACCCGTCACATCGAATGTGCATTCATTGGCATGCACAGCCTTTTCGGTCCTCTTCCTCCCGGAAATCTCGTATAGCGTGACGGAAGCAATGTCACGTGAGGACTTCACGTTGACATTGCCGCCATTTACGGTTACCCGACTCTTTTTAATATTCTCCGTCACCACCTTCACTCCGCTGCTCCCCGAAGGATTAAGGCGGAATTCAGGCCATGTCCACGACTGCCGCAACAATGCGTCGGGTACAGACTCATTCACGATCTCGCCATCGCGACGGTCGCGTACTTCAAGAAAGCATCTCATCAGCCTATCGACCGGCACCGCTTCACAACCCAGTACATCCCAGGGAATGGCGATCTCCATATCGTAGTAGGATGATTTCACATTCACCGCATACCTCACGCTCGCGGGAACGGACACCTCCTTCCACTTATTGGAGTTCCCTTCGTAGAATCTCAGCGAGCCGTTGGCATCCATGAAAATACGGTACATCCCCTGCTGGGGATAGGTGTCGCAGCAGTTATCCAGGTCCAGGCCCAGTGTTATGCCGTCGTCGTCGACCTTGTCGGTATAGATGGTACGGTCCACCACCCTGGCATAGAAGTATAGGTTCTCGTTGTCGTAGAGGAAATCCATCGTGGCGCGGTTGCGCGTGGAATAACTGCCCATAATGATCTGCTGGGCATTCTTGACGGTCCAGTCCTCGCCGCTGAAGGAGGCATCTATCACGGGGGTCCCGAAATTGGCGGTGTAACCCTTCATGGCACGTCCGCGCATCATGTTGATGGCGTTTCCGTGCGTCGAGTCTCCGATTGACGAAAGGGCGAAGACCGTGCCGTCGTCAAGAGCTGTGACGGAGTTCCAGAGGCCATGCTGCGACAGGCTCAGTCCGAAAGGCTGGCTGACCGAGCGGAAATTGCGGGCATCCGCATCGCCGACCGCCACGAACATATCGAAAAACGATTCTCCCTTACCCTTACGGTCTCCATGGTCGCCCTGCCAGGATGCTATGGTTTCCGATGTACCGAGCTTGCGTAGATACGGAGCGGCCGAGATAAAGGTCTTTTCGGCGTCGTCGGCAAAAATCATCTCGCGTCGCTCACTACCGGCATCGACCCAGTGAGCCCAGTTTTCCGATAACGGTGAGCGTACCGTTGTGGCGCGGAACCCGCCACGGTTGGGATGGCCGTTATCCTCGATTATCACGACTATCTCGTCATTTTCGGTCAGGATCGGAACCGGCATCCCATCGCGGGAACCACCGCGATAACAGATGCGGACCGGAGCACTCCAGGTTTGTCCGCCATCGAACGATCGGCTCATCGATATCTCCTGCTCGTTCGACGTCTGGAAATTATTCTCATTGGCGAAATAGCATTGCAGTTCGCCTGACGGCAACTCCAGGAAACTTGGTTCCCAGCAACCGTCCGAGGATGTTGATTGCGCGTCGTATACGAAGATAGGGTCGCTCCAGGTCCTGCCGTTGTCGGTGCTGCGGGTAACGCGTATGCCGAACTTACGGTCATCTGAATATGGTGCCGACGGGCGTGGATTGAAACCTACCACAATCGTACCGTCTGTAAGCTGGATGGCATCGGGCACCGCATACGGCACCAACGCGGCACTCCGCATTATGAGTTGCGGTGATGTCCAGGAGGATCCGCCATTCTCACTGTAGGCTACGGATATGCCACCGCCCGATTCCGCGACAGACATCAATCTTCCGCCTTGAAGCTGGATTATGCGTGCATAATTACCGGACGGGAACAGTGTCGTCTTGGAGTTTACATCCCAGTAGATGCGGGAACCGTTATACGGGTCATGCCTCGCCGCCGAAAGCGACGAGACCATGACTATTGCTGAAAATATGGATATGAGGATCTTTTTCATTGCTTGGTTACACTTACTTTGCAGGTGGACTCGATGGTGATTGCCGGATTGGAGGTCGAGGTCGTGATGAAACTATAGGTAACTGGGTTCGTGTAATCCTGGACAGTGACACCCGGGGTCTGCTCCACGCCGTTTACATATACCTTCACGTTATCGCCGTTCAGGGTGAACGTCGGAGCCAGAGCCTTGACATCTGTCCCTGCCGGAACGGCAAGGTTTATTTCGGAGTAGGCGTAATCGAACTCGGTGCGCTGCAGCGTGCCGTTGACTCCGGCCAGCGCGAAGGTAGCGAACTCACCGTAGTTCAGTGTGTGCAGATTGTAGACACGCTCGGTCCCTTCATGGGAAACGGTCTTGACTTCCAGCACATTTGCAAGATTATACCTTGACGTATTTTTATATGGAGCACCATCGATGAAAACCTGAGTGGCCTGGGATGGGATATAGAACTTGAGACGCTGGTTCAGGTTCACGTTACGGTCTGAGTTGCTGAAACGCATCTTCTTCGGAAGCGCCAGCACCCAGTCCCTGTCGCCATGGAGGGTTGCGAAGACCTCGTCGTAGAGAACCTGCGGCGCCGACAGACGCGTGATCTCGGTCACGTCATCCACCACCCGCACCCACATGGAGCAGGTGTCGGACAGCAGCGACTGTCCCTCGTTGGCATGGTTAGTGGCCACGCAGACCAGCTTATATACTCCAGGTGTAGAGTAGGCGTATGTGAAAAGGCCCTTGTTTACCACAAGTCCCGAGTTGCCCTCGGACACAAGCTCGTAATCCTGACCCTCATCGCCGGGGAAGACCACCACGTTGTCGGCCGAGCCGGTGAAACGCAAGGTCAGGGATTCATTTATCTCAGCTGTATTCTTATCAAGTTCAATGGCTGCTTTCGGCTGTGCAACCTCCTCGTCGGAACAAGCCGTCATCGCAAGCGCGAGCACCATGAACAACACACTTTTTTTCATAATGTCGATTACTTTTTCAATATGGAATAGTTCATGTGGAATGTGCAATGAATGCTCTGGATATGTAACGTGTCCCTGCGGCGAAACATTACACATTCCACATCAAGAAGATATTAGTATCCCGGATTCTGAGTGACCACACCATTGGAGACATCTATCTCCATCTGCGGGATGGGGAACACCTCGTTGATGCCTTCGCGGAAGTAGACACCCCTCTGGTTGGAACGTGTCTGGCTGAATGCCTGGAGCACCGATTTGGCGCGACCCTGGCGCACAAGGTCGAAGAAACGGTCCCATTCAAATGCGAACTCTATCTCGCGCTCCTTCCAGATCTGGTCGCGGAGGTATCCATAGCCACCGCCTATGTAGAGGGACGAGCCGCTGTTGATCTCGTTCACAACCCGCTTGTTGCTGTTGAGCTGCTCCAGAGACTCGGCTCCCTTGCCGCACTCGTTCAACGCCTCGGCGTACATCAGCACCACGTCGGCGTACCGAAGGATGCGGCGGTTCTTGCCATTGTCGCCGCCATAGACCGGGCGGTCCTTGATGGGTGTGTACCACTTTAGCGACAAAATATGTCCCGAACCGATCTCGGTATTCTCCATGTCGGGCGTGTATTCATGATGCCCGATGGTGAAGCTGCGTCGCACATCCGTGCCGTAAAGCTTGGTGATGATGTCGCTGATTGAATATATCGGGCTGTTGACACTGAAAAGTGTATCGAAAATATAGCCTCCCTCGTTCACATCGCCGGACGTGCCGTCGCCCGATTCCTTGAACACGATCTCAAAGATGGAGCCCTGGCAGAACTCCCCCTGCAGATAGAACTGCTGGTCGTAGGTGATGGGATTGCCGTAGGCGTCAACGTACTTGAGCGAGTAGGCGTTCAGCAGGATGGGGCAGGCGGATTCCGGAGCCTCGTAGGGGTCGGTCTCCGCATTAAGCTCACGCGGCTTGAACCACAATGACTTACGGAGATCCTCCCATTCCATGTCGCCGTAGTTGTCGGGGTAGTGGAGCATTTCCTTCAGCGTCATCGGATAGCCTTTGACGAAATATTCGCCCAATTTCACAATCTCCTGCCATTTGTCGGACGGAGTTCCGGGCGTCGCCTCGTACATCAGCACCTTCATCAGCAGGGCGGTCGCCGCACCGGCGCTTGCCTTGCCCGAATTGTTGGAGGTGTATCTGTTGGGAAGCATGATGGCTGCCTCGCGCAGATCCTTTTCGATATATGCGTAGGTCTCCTCACGCGTACTTCTGGGTATCACCAGGTTGTCGACGGTCTCCACTTCCGGACGGATTGGAACACCGCCGAATGTCTTGACAAGATTGAAATAGAAATACGCCCGCAGGAATTTAGCCTGGCCCAGTATCTCGCGGATCTCGCGATATGCGGAATAGTCATTGGTGGACACCTTAGCGCGGTCGATGTTGGCTATAACCTGGTTCACGCGGTGGATTCCCTTATAGTAGATCTCCCACCGGTTGCGGATGAAATTGTTGGAGGTGTTGAATCGGAAATGTACCAGCTGTCCCATGTGGCTGGATAGTCCCTCGTCAGTACCGATCACATGGTCGCCGAGCGCCTCGCCGAAACGCCAGTCCGTATCCTGCATCGCGTCGCTCTGCAGGATGTCGTAAACCGCATTGAGGCTGGCCTGAAGTTTATAGCGGGTGTCGTAGAAATCCTGCTCTATGTTGTTTCCCTTCACATCCTGCTCCAGGAAATCATTACATCCCGTCAGGGTCATCGAACCCAACGCAAGCGTCAGGAGCATGGCCTTGACGCCATGTTTGCCCAGATTGAATATATTTGGAAGTTTCATGTCTTGTTATCTTTAAGAAGCTGTTTAGAATCCGAACTGAAGGCCGAAGGTGAAGGACCGGGCCTGAGGATAATTACCATGGTCCACACCCATGCTTAGGTTGTTCCCCTCCGTGCCGTCTACCTTGCCGACCTCGGGATCGAAACCGTCGTATTTGGTGAAGGTCAGAAGGTTGTAGGCTGTCGCGGAGATGGTCAGGGACTTGAGGCCGATGCGCTTGATGAGCGACTCGTCGAACGAGTAGGCCAGACGCAGTTCCTTGAGGCGCACGTAGGAGCCGTCCTTCACGAAGAAGTTGCTGGAGCGGAAATTGCGGGGTGCGTCGTTTGCGTCCAGGTCAGGAATCGAGGCCTCGGTGTTGAGAGGGAAGAACGCTCTGTTCTCTGCAACCTGGCCTGACCAATGCTTGCTGCGGATATCGGCGTAGACGTTGCCCTCGGCCGCGTTGTACAGGTAGTAGTCCATCACGTTGTAGATCTTGTTGCCCGTCTGGCCCTGGAAGAACATGGAGAGTTCCAGACCGCCGGCCTTGAAGTTGTACTTGAAGTTCAGAGGAACGCCGAATACAAAGTCCGGTAGCGGAGATCCGAGGTATGTGCGGTCCTCGGCCGTGATGCGTCCGTCGCCGTTCAGATCCTTGAAACGGAAGTCTCCCACCCGGGTGGTCTGCTCCGAATCCATCTTGCCCGGCTCATACTGCGCCGAGGCACGCACCTCGTCGTAGGTCTGGAAGATGCCATCGGTGACATAGCCGTAGAAACTTCCGATGGGGCGTCCAACTGCCGTCTTGGTGACATAGTCAACTATGCTGCCTTCCGACAGATAGGCTCCGTAGATAGGCTCGTTGCCTGTACCGAGCGAGGTTACCTTATTCTTTATCCACGAGAGGTTGAAGCCGATGTCGAACGCGAAATTGCCGACAGTCTGGCGGTAAGTCAGGTTCGTTTCGATACCGTAGTTGCGTACGGCGCCTGCATTGGTCATGGGGTCGGTGTCCAGTCCCGCCGACAGCACCGTCGGAACGGCCAGAAGCATGTCGGAGGTTTTCTTGTCGAAGTATTCGAATCCGAAGAGCAGTCGGTTGTTGAGGAACGCCAGGTCGAGACCGACGTTGTATGTCTCGGTCTTCTCCCACTTGATGTTGTCGTTGCCGATGGTCAGCGACGTGAAGCCGGGCTGCAGCACATGGGTTCCCTGTCCGTAGGGATAATTGAACTGGCTCACCAGATACGTGTAGCGCGACAGCTCGTCGATTCGGTTGTTACCTAACTTTCCCCAGCCTAAACGCAGTTTGCCGAGACTCAGCCAGTTCTGGTCACGCATGAAGCTCTCGGACGAGAATTTCCAGCCTAAGGATACCGAAGGGAATGTACCCCACCGGTTATTCCTGGAGAACATCGACGATCCGTCGATACGTACGTTGGCCTGAAGCAGATAGCGGTCCTTGAAACTATAGTTTACCCGGCCGATGAAACCGACCGCCGTCCAGTTGCGGTCCAGACCATAGGTCTTGTCGCCGGTGAAACCGCTTGACAGATACCACTGGTTGGAGTCGTTGGATGGCGTGCCGCGCTTGGTGGACTCCTGCCACGAGTTCTTGTAACCCTCGGCGGTCTGGCCTATAAGGGCTGTGACTGAATTGAAATCGTTATGCCAGTTGAATGTGAGCAGGTTGTTTATTTCCCACTTATTGATGGTGTTGCGGTAGTTGTAGATAGAGGTCAGGTCAGTCATCTGGAAATCCTCCTCCAGTGCGTTGACCTCGGTGAACCTCATGTTTTTCTGTGGCGCTACATAGTATGATGCCTTGAACTGATAGTTGAAGAATTTCAGGAAATCAGCCGAGAGGGTTGCGTTCAGGTCCAGACGGTCACGTTTGGTGGAGCGGTGGTAGCGGGCCAGCTGCGCCAGCGGATGGTCCTCGGTCCAGTAACCCTTTGTATTGTAGGTCATCACCATCGGACTCTGGTACAGCGAGCGTTTCAGCACGGATGCCGAACCCTCGGGGATAAGGTCACGGTTCTCGTTGGAATATGAGATATTCGCCATCAATGTGAGCCATTTGGTGATTTTCTGGTTGACATTGACTCGGGCGTTGAATCGGTTGTAATCGGACCCCCTCACGATTCCCTTCTCATTGAAATATCCGGCACTGACCATGAATTTGGTATTGTCGTTGCCACCGCTCACAGCCAGGTTGTATTGCTGCTTGAATCCCGTACGGGTGATGGCGTCCCACCAGTTGGCGGGAGAGTTGCGTGCGATGGTGTCCACCAGGAAATGCTTGTGGTCATCGTATACATACGACCCGTCGGGCTGTTTTGTCTGATACAGGCGACCGTCGGCCGAGTATAGGCTTGTTCCGTTGATATAATCCTGCATCAAGGCATAATCCTCGGTACCCATTACCTTGATTTTCTTCCAAGGGTTGGAGAAGCCCAGATAACTGTCGAAATTGACCGACACATTCCCGGCCTCACCCTGTTTTGTGGTTATCACGACGACACCGTTGGCTGCACGCGCTCCATACACCGCCGACGAGGCGGCATCCTTGAAGATCTCGATGTTGGCGATATCGTTGTTGCTGATATGGGTTATGTCATCTACGATGAAGCCGTCCACCACGTAGAGCGGGTCGGCGTCATTGACCGTACCCGTACCGCGGATCTTGATGGTGGTCGCGCCACCGGGGGCACCGCTGTTCTGGATGATGTTGACACCCGATGCCTTGCCCTGCAGAGCCTGAAGCACCGACGATGTGGGAACGCTGCTGACATCCTTACCACTTACAGATGAGATGGAGCCTGTGACATCGCTCTTGCGCTGCACGCCGTAACCCACCACAATCACCTCGTCAAGAAGCTGGTCGTTGGATGTCATGTTGACGTTGATCTCCGTACGCCCGTTGATTCTCTGTTCAACGGTTTCGTAACCGACGCCCGAGAATACGAGCGTTCCGTTTGCCGGAGCCTTGATGGTGTATTTGCCGTCTATATCGGAGAATGATCCGGTCTTGGTGCCTTTGACCATTACGGAGGCGGCTATCACCGGTTCTCCCTCCTTCGGGTCGAATATCGTTCCGCTCACGGTGATTAGGTTCTGCGCCGCGGCGTTCATTGTGAATACGGCAAATAGCGCGAGGGCTGCAAGCCGAGACAGTATCTTATACATGGTTCATGTGTTGGATTAATGGAAGACACGCACTAAGGTGTGAGGAGGGTTGCCCGGAGGTGATCCTCCACCTCCGGGCTGATTATTATCTACCTTATTTTACGATGATTTTGCTTACTTTGGAACCCTGACGACGGATGTAGAGACCCGGCTCGTTGCCGTTCATCCTGATGCCCTGAAGATTGTAGAACTCAACCGGAGCGTTCTCGTCATCGGTAATCTGGCTGACACCGCTGCCTCCGGCCGCGATCTCGGCGCGTGTGCGGTACTCCGGCTCCATTACATCGGGATTCTTGGTGGGGTCATAACCCTCCTGACGGTAATGGTAGCAGTACAGCTGGTTGTTTACAGCCGATGTGTACAGCAGGTCACCGGCCAGGTTGCGGAGCCCGTAGACCTTGTCGCCGTTGGCATCGATGTTGGAGACAATTGTAGGCACACCGTCCCATTTGTCCAGACGATGAAGCTTTGTATCCGTAGCCGTCGTGCCGTCAAGGCTGCCTTCGTTCCACCAGTAGAGCGAGCCGCCTACCACAAGAGGCTCCTTGACCCAGTCGCAGCCCGTGCCGGGCGCATAGTCATACTGCATCCATACCTTGGTGCCGTCGAAGCAGTGGAGCTCGCCGCCTCGGTGGCTCTCAACGGCTCCGTCGAAGCCTGTGGCCGCGCAGAACATATACAGACCGTCGAATACAACGCCGCTGTCAGGGAAGGACTGGCTCTCGTTGGTAGGCTCGTACGTGAAGATATCGATGCAGCCGTAGTTGCCCTGCTCGCAGGTGGTGAACCCAAGCTCACTGCCGTATGTGGGATGACCGGTACGGAACACGATCATGCCGTTGTAAGGCTCGCCCACCATGGTGACTCCGCCACCGATACCCAGTCCGTTGTCGCCTACCGCCGTATTGGTGTTGTAGATCTCATACGTACCGGCCTCTGTGCCGTCCGATGCCCAGGGCTCGTTGCCCGACTCGATGGACCATGCCTTGAAGAACAGCTTCTCGTTGTAGAAGTTGATCAGATGTGCGGGCGCGGAGGAGAGTGTCGAGCCTTCCTTATTCACATTGGGCTCTACGTTTATGTCCTTCACGATATGTGTCCCGGCTTCCGTGCCATCGGTTACCCATATCTCGACACCGCTCGTCTTGCCGGCCTTGTCGGCTTCCTCGGCCTTGAAGAAGACCTTGCGGCCTACGCGCTGGACAGCGCCCCAGCGGTTGTCGGCTTCCTCGACGCCCGGGAAGACGCAGTCCACACGGGCCACCAGCTTGGTGCCTTCCTCAGTACCGTCCGAAATCCACAGCCACTTCTGCGGTACCTCATATTCCGTCTCGCTGTCGAAATCCGTGGCGAAGAAGATGAAATGGTTCTCGTCCATCTGGCAGAATCCGATGGGATTGGAGCTGTCCATCTCATGGATGTCCTTCACCATGTGGGTGCCGGCTTCCGTGCCGTCCGAGATCCACAGCTCGTAGCCGTTCTCACCGTCGTTGGCGGAGAAGACCACCTTGTCGTTGAAACGGGTCAGATACTGGATATCCGATGTTCCGACACCGGGCTGAATATCCTTTACCATACGGGTTCCGGCCACGGTGCCGTCGGTGACCCACAGTTCCTCACCATGATCGGCATCAACTGCCGAGAAGTATGCCTTGTAGCCCTGTGCGGGCGATCCAGCTATACACAGGTTCTTCTGGGCGTAGAACTGCTTGTTTTGTGTAATGTTCGCTGTCACGCCTGCGGGCAGCAGGGCGGTCGTTCCCTCCGGCAACGTCTCTGCGACGGCTCCCATGCAGAACATGACTGCGGATGATACGAGTAATGCTTGCTTTCTCATAAATGTTATTGTTTGTTTTTAAGGTATGTTCAAGTGAAACCGGCTTTGAGGTCAATCCCAAGCAAGACATTAAAATGATCTGTATGCACAGATCAGTCCATGGTCAATTTTACGGTCAACTAAATTTTGCGGTTAACTGAATTTTGATGGTGCAAAATTAGATTATAGCGGAATGGAACATGGGTAGAATTGTTTTTAAAATTAGGAATTTCGTCTAATAACCCATGAAAATCAAGAATTTTTCGTTCCATTCAACAATCTTACCCTCTTGAAAAACAGAATTACCCTGCCAATTGTGTTTCATGAGATAAATTTGCATCGGAATCAAGATTCAACAGTATTCTATTCCATCCGACAATACCAACTCCATATTAATATCATGTATAAACGAACCCAAACATCAACCATCCTGCTGCTGGGGCTGGCGGCACTGCCGACCGTCCTGGGCGCTTGCGGCACCGAGAGGGCCCGAAATGAAGGAATCAACGGAAACGAGGTTCTTTTTGCCGATCCCACCGTATATACGGAAAATGGCAAATATTACCTCACCGGTACACGCAACCGCGAACCGCTGGGATTCGCATTGCTGGAATCCTCCGACTTGAAGAACTGGCAACCGGCCCGCCCCGACTCCATGATCCTGCGCGGCGGGAAACAGACATTTGGCACCAAAGGCTTCTGGGCCCCGCAGATAGTCAGGACCGACAGCGCGTACTGGTTTACATACACTGCCGACGAACAGACCGTCCTGGCGAAATCCGACAGACTGAACGGCGACTACACGCAGCAGAACATTACGCCCATCGACGGCAGCGAGAAGAACATCGACTCGTTCCTTTTCAAGGATGATGACGGCAAATGGTACCTGTACCATGTACGCTTCGACAACGGTAATTTCCTTTGGGTCGGTGAGTTCAATCCGGCGACAGGATCAATCATCGACGGTACCCTGACACGTTGTTTCAGGAACGATCAGGCCTGGGAGGCGACTCCCGCATACAAAAGCAATCCGGTGATGGAGGGACCGACCGTGATCAAGCTCGACGGCAAGTACTACCTGTTCTATTCGGCCAACCATTTCATGAGTCCTGACTATGCCGTGGGATACGCTGTTGCCGATTCCCCAACCGGACCTTGGACCAAGAACCCGAAAAACCCTATCATACACCGTGAAATCGTAGGTGAGAAAGGGTCCGGACACGGAGATGTCTTCATCGACAATGATGGTAATTACCGGTATGTGTACCATGTGCATAATTCCGACAGTGTGGTAGCCCCAAGACGCACTCGCATCGTGACGCTGGATATGCGCAAGGATTCTGATACCGGCGTGTATGACATTACGGCTAATGCAAATTCCATTATAAAACCTGTACAAAAATAAGATTTAATGGTTAAAATGTTGTTGTTATGCATGGGACTCGTTGCGTCCCATGCATTTACGGCCATGGCTCAGACAAGCGTGGCCATCAAGTATCCCGGTAAGAAAAGTACCGAGTACAGTCTGTCCCAGGGCATGAATGGGAAAATGAAGAGTTCGACCCAGCTACCGCTGGAAATCACGCGACATGTCTCGACGGATGGCGACACGGAGACCGTGACGTTTACCGTAACCGCCGATCAGTCCTGCTGGTTCAACCTCACGGACACAATCCATACCGCCATGAAGTCCGGGGACTGCGAGTTCTATATGCCCGGATTCTGGTACCACCGGAACCTCCGGTCCCCCAAGGAGGCACCTTCATTCCACACTTCCGACAGCTGGAGTGTCAGGGAAGACCGTCTAAGCACTCCATTGACCGGCATTTACGACACTGCCAACAGACAAGGAGTTTCCGTGGTACGCCTCGACAACCGCATTCAGGGCGAGGACTGCCTTACGCAGAATCTCACAGGCGAAATCCTGCTTTCCGGCAACACCTCCATCGGATCCACCGGATTCGACAACACGGACGGCTCGGCATCACTTGTGGTCAGCTTCCCTTATCGCGAGACTCCAAGACGCTACATCCGCAAGCTTCAGCTCATAGACCCTGTCACCGCGTTCATCAAGATCGACAAGGGAGAAACGCTTTCCATAAACTGGCAGATAAGACACAGCGCAAACCCTGACTATTCCGATTTCGTGGCCGATACCTGGACTTATGCCTACGACACATTCCAGCCCAAGCCCCTTCAGAATGCAATGACATCCGATGATGCCAAGAAATACCTGAGCGCATATTTCACCAACAGTTACGTCGACGATTATGACCTGAAGTATTTCTCGGGACTCGAGATGCGCACCGACGACTGCGCCAGCACTCCCCGCTTCCAGATTGGATTCGTCGGTCGTGTGCTGCTCAACGCCCTTAACGCTCTTGAATACGGCGAAAACACTAACAATAGTGATCTCATTGCCAAAGCCAACGCCATCTTCGACAGCGTCCTGGCGCATGGATTCACTCCGGAAGGATATCTTCGTGAAGACGTAATGCTGAACAACGGCCGCGAGAGTGACGTCATGAGTATCCGGCGTCAGTCGGAAGGTGCCTATGCCTTGCTGTCATGGCTGAATTACGAGAAAACCAAGGGAAGGAAGCATCCTGAATGGGACCGCAAGGTCAAGACTCTGATGGACAACTTACTGACTCCCCAGAACACCGACGGCAGTTTCCCGCGCAAGTTCAAGTGTGACGGCACCCGGCCCGACCCGACGGGAGGCAGCACTCCCTCGGCCACCCTGCCGCTGACCATGGCATATAAGTACTTCAAGGACAAGAAATACCTGGATTCCGCACGTGCCACCGGTCAATATCTGGAAAAGGAGCTGATCGACAAGGCCGACTATTTCTCATCCACCCTCGACGCGAACTGCGAGGACAAGGAGGCTTCGCTCTACGCCACCACCGCCATGTATTACCTGGCAAACGTCACCAAGGGCAAGGAGCAGGAGCATTATCTGGACCTCTGCAGGAAGGCCGCTTATTTCTGTCTGTCTTGGTATTATCTGTGGGATGTACCCTTCGCTCCGGGACAGATGCTCGGCGAGGTGGGATTCAAGTCCCGCGGCTGGGGTAACGTATCGGTCGAGAACAACCATATCGACGTCTTCGTCTTTGACTTCGCCTCGGTCCTGGACAAACTCGCTGCTCATTATTCCGAGCCCCGCTTCAGCGATTTCGCCAACGTGATCAAGTCCTCGATGCTTCAGCTGATGCCGTCCCAGGACAATATGTTCGACATCGCCAAGGCCGGATACTATCCCGAAGTGATCCAGCACACCACCTGGGATTACGGCAGGAACGGAAAGGGTTTCTACAACGACATCTTCGCTCCCGGCTGGACCGTGGCCTCCCTGTGGCAGATGCTCAGCCCCGAGCGGCTGGACAACTGGCTGTGACAAGGCTCGGACTATTATAGTTCCTTGCATTTATGCTGAAAACTATGTAATTTTGCATTGATAATCAGAATCAGCAAGTTGAACCCATTAAAAGTTGTTTCGACTTATTTCTAAACGTTCATGAATAAGTCGGAACAACTTTGTTTTAATAACGACAACAATGAAGACAACTATTTATGGATTATTCTGCCTTATTGGCATTTTATTGACCGGATTCCAGGCATATTCGCAGCGACAGACCACCGAGGTGAGATATGGAAGCCATGACCGTAACATCCTGAAGGTATCGCATGTGGAAGGAATGGCGGGCAAACCGATCGTGGTGTGGTTCCATGGTGGCGGACTGGTTTCCGGAAACTGCTACATTCCGAAGGAACTGGAAGATACGGAGTATGTTGTCATATCCCCGAATTACCGTCTGTTGCCTACGGTACCCATAGATTCCTGTATCGATGATGCCGCGTCAGCGGTGGCCTGGGCATTCCGTAACGGCAAGTCATACGGAGGCGACACCTCCAGGATCATAGTCGCAGGTCATTCCGCCGGAGGCTATCTCACAAGCATGATCGGCCTCGACAAGTCCTGGCTGGCCCGGTATGGCTGTGACGCCGATTCATTAGCCGCCCTCGTTCCATTCAGCGGTCAGGCAATCACCCACTACGAATGGCGAAAGATCAACGGTGGTTCGGAACTGATACCGACAATCGACCGCTATGCCCCCATATCCCATATTAGAAAAGACGCCCCTCCATACATCATCGTCAGCGGCGACCGGAACCTGGAGCTGTTCGGCAGGTACGAGGAAAACGCCTACATGTGGAGAATGATGAAGCTCATAGGACATCCAGATGTAGAGATATATGAACTGCAGGGTTTCAATCACGGCGACATGGCCTCACCCGCATTCCACATTTTGAGGAACACCATCAACCGGATCCTAAAGCACTAAGATATCATATATTTTATGATAAACATGGAGAGTCGCCGTAAATTTACGACCTGACAACATAATAGTCCGATTATTATTTGCGAAGGAGGGACTGGAGGCGTTCGGGGTCGTTGGTGGTGATATAGTCGACGCCATGGTCGATGCACCATTTCATGTCAGCCGGGTCGTTAACCGTCCAGACATTCACCACAAGGCCGAGATCGTGGCATTCCTTGATCCATTCGGGATGCTTTTTCATTAGTCCGATGTGATAGTCGATACCGGCCCCTCCCATGTGCTTGATCTGAGCGGGAATGCAATCGCCGTCAAGATAATGCACTTTCGTGCCTTTCGGAGCAATCTTGATCAATTCGCTGAAAGCGTCTTTCGAGAAAACAATATACTCGGTGCTGTCCTGAAGTCCGAATCTATTTACCATGTCCACAGCTTTTTTAGCGGCTCGCTTCTCCATGTCGCGGCTGTCGAAAGTCTTGAGTTCGAGCACAAGGCGGATATTCAGTTTCTTTGCCTCGTGGAGGTATTGTTCGAGAGTGGGGATATACTCACCGTTCGATAGTTTCTGAATCATTACTCTTTCGGCCGGAGTCCTCTGTATCTCCACGCCATTAATAGTAGGATCATGGTTAACCATCATTACGCCGTCAGGTGTCATCCATACGTCGAATTCGCTGGCATAACAGCCGATTGAGTCTGCCTTCACAAGCGAGCGGATAGAGTTCTGCGCCGAGCCTTCCGGTGTCCAGTAGCCGCGATGTGCTATCACTTTGGGAGTTACGGCGAATACCGAAGCGGTTGCTGCGAGCAGCATGGCGGAGAGAATAATTTTCATTGCTTTCATCAGGTTCTGATTAAGATTTTTTTCAATTGCATTAACAACTTTTTAGTAGAACGATGTGAAAGGACATTATATTACATTATTCAGACTAATAATCTGTCCCTAAGCTACATGATTACTATGAAAAGCGGCCGAACATATCGGATTTCAGGGAAAATCGCAGGAGATTGCCGCTTACCCACGCTGATACCTGTTCCGACACCGGACAAACAAGGCTGAAGCCAGGCGCAATGACAAACAATGTCTTCTCTATCTCTTTTCTATCTCTTTTCAATGTCTTTTCCCATAAAAAAATAAGGTAATTAGACGCAATTTTTGTAAATTTGCGGTCTGACAACATATTAACCTAACCTATGATGAAAAGAAGCATATTGTCGGCACTCGCGCTGGGGTGCATGGCCGTGGGCCAGCTCACTGCCGCCAATCCCGTACTGCCGGAATTCCACGCCGATCCCGAGGTCCTCTACTCCCACAAGACGGGACAGTACTACATCTATTCCACCACCGACGGCACGCCTGGCTGGGGAGGCTACTACTTCACCGTGTTCTCGTCGCCCGACCTGGAGGAATGGGAGGACGAGGGCATCATGCTGGACGTCAAGAGCGACCAGGTGCCCTGGGCCACAGGTAACGCATGGGCACCGGCCATCATCGAGCGTCACGAGGGCGATGCCTATAAATATTACTTCTACTTCAGCGGCCACAATCCCGACAGCAACCGCAAGGCCATAGGCGTGGCCGTGTCCGACGACCCGACCGGACCCTTCGTCGCCCTGGACCATCCCATCGTCGACAAGTCGCCCGTTGGCCACGGCCAGCAGATTGACGTCGATGTCTTCCAGGACCCGAAGACCGGCAAATACTACCTCTACTGGGGCAACGGATACATGGCCGGAGCCGAGCTCAACGATGACCTGACATCAATCAAGGAGGAGACCGTCACGGTGATGACTCCAGAAGGCGGCACGCTGGAGACCTATGCCTTCCGCGAGGCTCCATACGTCTTCTACCGTGACGGCAAGTACTATTTCATGTGGTCCGTCGACGATACCGGCTCGCCCAACTATCATGTGGCCTACGGCACGTCCGACTCTCCGCTCGGCCCGATCCGGGTTGCCGATCCCTGCAATATCCTGGTACAGAACCCCGACGAGAAAATATACGGAACAGCCCACAACTCAGTCATAAACATCCCCGGCACAGACGAGTGGCGCATAGTCTACCACCGCATCAACCAGGACTACATCGATCCCGACAAGAAACCGGGCATCCACCGCGAGGTCTGCATCGACCGTATGTACTTCAATCCCGACGGCTCGATCCGGCCCGTCACCCCCACGAAATAACAATAGCGGAATAAACCGCTATGGCATAAGAGATGATTTCGTGCATCACCTGATTCCTGGAAGAGTAAGAGCTTATTCGCATTTGTAACAAATGCTGCAAAAAAGCTCTTACTGAAGTGGTTTAAACTAATTTACATCAAGGCAGTGGCAACCGATACCTGCGACCATGACGGAATCATCGGTCTTGCAGAACTCGCGGTGAAGCATGTCATCGCGGTTGACGGCGATTCCATCTGATTGAATAATTCCACTTAGACTCGAGTATCATGACAATATCAGCAAATATCAGAAGCATATTGATCGGCGCCGTAACGGTAGCCTGCGTCTCCACTGCAAGTGCCTGGGACGAAAACATCATCATATCCACCGACAACAGCTCGCTGGTCCTGTCGGGGAACTATGGTGAGGAACCGCGCTTCTCACATTTTGGCGCAAGAATCTCCAATGAGGAAGCAGATGCCCTGCACGACATATGGGCCGGTATGAACCGACCGGCATTCCCGGCGTTCGGAAGTGAATACAATACCCTCACCTCACTTCAGCTTGTCCATCCCGACGGCAATCCAACCACCTATCTCGCCCTTGAGAAAACGGACAGGACAGATACCCCGAGAGGAGAGCTCACGACACTCACACTCAAGGATACCTACTATCCTGTAATCGTCAGGCTAAACTATCTCGCGGTAAAGAACGACGATGTAATCGAGATGTGGTCAGAGATTACAAACAACGGCCGTAAGGAACTGGCGGTACGCCGTCTGGACTCAGGATTCCTGCCCATTCGCAGGGGTGATGTCTGGCTATCGCATATTCATGGAGCATGGACTGCCGAAGGACAGCTCACAAGCGAACCACTGACGCGTGGTGTCAAGACAATCAAGAATCTTGACGGAGCGCGTAATGGCCATACCGACCGTGCCGAGGTTATGTTCTCACTCGATGGGAAACCGCGCGAGAATGAAGGTCCGACTATCGGTGCTGTGCTATGCTGGAGCGGAAACTATGAACTCCGTATCGATACCGACAATCAGTATTGCCACAATCTCATGGCCGGCATGAGCACCGAGATGTCAGAAATCAGTCTGGATCCTGGAAAATCCCTGCAGTCTCCGCGGTTGGCCGTAACCTACAGTCCGGAAGGCATGAGTGGAGTCAGCCGTAATATCCACAGGTGGGCAAGACATGGCGCGATGCATGGAGGTGATACCCCTCGCGATATTCTTCTCAACAGCTGGGAAGGCGTCTATCTCAATGTAGATGAAGCCAAGATGAAGGAAATGATGCGTGATTTCGCAGAGCTGGGAGGCGAGCTCTTCGTTATGGACGATGGATGGTTCGGTGATAAATACCCCAGGACATATGACAACTCGTCGCTTGGCGACTGGGTTGTGGACCGCCGGAAACTACCCAATGGAATTGGCGCCCTTATTAAGGCCGCCAAGGAATATGGCTTGAAGTTCGGTATCTGGATTGAACCGGAAAGCACCAATACCATCAGCGAGCTATACGACAGGCATCCCGACTGGGTGATGAAAGTGAAGAACCGTGATGTCCGTCTGGCACGCGGTGGAACGCAGCTGTTGCTGGATATGTCAAACCCTGCTGTACAGGACTTTGTTTTCGGTGTTGTTGACAATCTGTTGACCCGGTATCCCGAGATCGCTTACATCAAATGGGATGCCAACACCGGGGCAATGAACTATGGATCTCCCTATCTGCCCGATGCCCGCCAGCTGGAGGTCAACATTGCTTATCATCAGGGACTGGAGAATACGTTGCGGAGAATCAGAGAGAAATATCCCGATGTGACTATGCAGGCCTGCGGCGGAGGAGGAGGACGCGCCGACTATGGTGTAATGCCATATTTCGACGAGATCTGGGTCAGTGACAACACCGATCCGCTGCAGCGAATCTATATGCAGTGGGGGACATCCATGTTCTATCCTGCGATGGCGATGGCGCAACATGTCAGTGCAACCCCAAATCATCAGACAAATCGTAACACCCCACTTAAATTCAGGTTCGACGTGGCCATGAGCGGACGTCTCGGCATGGAAATGCAGCCCTCACACATGTCCGAATCCGAAAAGGCTTTTGCCAAGAAAGCAATTGCCGATTATAAGGATATACGACCTGTCGTACAGTTGGGTGACCAGTACCGACTTATCTCCCCTTACGACCATAAGGGAGTCGCCTCTCTGATGTATGTCAGTCCGGATAAAAACCGCGCAGTGTTCTTCGCCTATAAACTCGAACATTACCGAGACCAACCCATACCCCGTTTCACGATGCGGGGGCTTGACAAAGACAAGACCTATCGTATTCGGGAACTCAATGTGGCCACAGGCAATGCATCGTCACATCTTGACGGCAAGTCAGCGACTGGAGACATGCTGATGAACATCGGATTTGAGATTCCTATGGACGAGGAGTATGCCAGCCGGGTGTTCGAACTGACGTCGGAATAATCCAAACTGAATGTATCCCGGAATGAAACCAATATATTTTGTTGTGCTCTTTCAGGCCTGGGCCTCCACGCTATTGCCCTAACGCCCTTGAGGAACGCGGTGTGGATGGGATCTACCTGATTTGTGGCAAGAGTCATCGGTGTTGTTCTTTACACTGCAAAGGCAAATTTACATATTTTCCATGAATTACGAAATGCCTTGCGTTTGCAACGTGCAAAATTTCTAACTCCCCGACTTGAAAGTTAATTTGTGGAAACGGCAAATTCTTTGTAAATTTGCAAGTTGAAATAGTAAGCACGTATGAATATCTCATATAAATGGCTGCAGCGGTATATTTCCGTTGGCATGGAGCCGCGTGAACTGGCGGCTGTCCTGACCTCGACCGGACTGGAATGCGACACGGTCGAGGAAGTTGAAAGCATCCGCGGTGGTCTCCGCGGCGTAGTGGTCGGCAAGGTCCTGACATGCGAGCCGCACCCCAATTCCGACCATCTGCATGTCACAACCGTCGATGTCGGCGCCGAGGCTCCCCTCGACATTGTCTGCGGCGCTCCCAACGTGGCCGCCGGTCAGACCGTCGTGGTGGCAACCCTCGGAACCGTCCTCTACGACGGCGACAAGGAGATCAAGATGAAGAAGTCCAAGATCCGCGGCATCGAGTCCAACGGCATGATCTGCGCCGAGGACGAGCTGGGCCTGGGCACCAGCCACGACGGCATCATGGTCCTGCCCGACGGCGTCAAGCCCGGAACTCCCGCCGCCGAATACTTCAACCTCAGCAGCGACTTCTGTCTGGAGGTGGAGCTTACCCCCAACCGCGTGGACGCAGCCAGCCATTACGGCGTGGCCCGCGACCTCAAGGCCAAGCAGTGGTGCGAGATCGCGCAGAAGCAGTCCGACGCCGAATATCCCGAGATCAACGTACCCGACGTCTCGGCGTTCCACGGGGACCGTCCCGACGGTGCCGTCAAGGTGACCGTGGAGGACCACCAAGGCTGTCCACGCTACTCGGGCGTAACTATCCGCAACGTCAAGGTGGCCGAGTCGCCCCAGTGGCTCAAGGACCTGCTCACCGCCACAGGCCAGCGTCCCATCAACAACATAGTCGACATCACCAACTTCATCCTGCTTGGCATCGGCCAGCCCCTGCACTGCTTCGACCTGAACCATGTCAAGGGGGGCGAGATCGTGGTCCGCACATGTCCCGAGGGCACCAAGTTCACCACACTGGATGGTGTGGAGCGCACTCTCAACGCCGCCGACCTGATGATCTGCGACGCCGAGAAGCCGATGTGCATAGCCGGTGTGTTCGGTGGTCTTGACTCCGGCGTGACCGAGGCCACTACCGACGTCTTCATCGAGAGCGCCTGGTTCAACCCCACCCGCATCCGCCGCACAGCGCGCCGTCACGGTCTGTCGACCGACGCCTCGTTCCGCTACGAGCGCGGCACCGACCCGCAGATCACTACATACGCCGCCCGTCTGGCGGCTGTCCTGATCCGGGAACTTGCCGGCGGCGAGGTATGCGGAGATATCCTCGACATATACCCCGAGCCCGTCAAGCCGGTGGAGATGGACTTCAGCCTCCCCTACTGCGCGCGCCTGATCGGTTACGAGATTCCGCGTGAGCTGGTCATCACCATCCTCCGCGCGTTGGAGTTCGCCGTCGTGGAGACTCCCGACCCCGAGGTGCTGCACCTCACAGTTCCCACCTACCGCATAGACGTTACCCGTCCCTGCGACGTGGTGGAGGAAGTGCTCCGAATCTACGGCTACAACAACATACCCATCCCCGAGCGCACCACCATCGCGCTGTCGCAGCCGCAGGACGCCGACCTGAGCAACGAGATGCAGCAGATTGTCAGCAACCAGCTCACCGCCCAGTGTTTCGCCGAGATCATGAACAACTCGCTGACCTCGCTGGCCTACTACGACGGTCTGGAGCAGATGAACCCCGAGCATTGCGTCAAGGTGATGAACCCGCTCAGCAGCGAGCTGGGCGTGATGCGCCAGACATTGCTGTTCGGCGGCCTGGAGTCACTGGAACGCAACATCAAGCGCCGTGCGGCCAACCTCCGAATGTACGAGTTCGGCAATGTCTACAGCCGCAATCCGCAGAAGGAGTCCACCAAGGAGCATCCGCTGGCTCCCTACTCGGAGCGCATGGAGCTGGCCCTGTGGATGACGGGTAAGAAGACCTGCGGCTCCTGGAGTGCCGTCGACGCCGAGAACGACGTCTACGAGATGCGAGGCACGGTCGAGGCCGTCCTCCGCAAGTTGGGCATCAACCCCGCTCAGCTGACTCCCGTACAGGGCGAGGATGAGATATTCTGCGCCAAGGTCAACCTTATGACCCGCCAGGGCAACTGCGTGGCTGCCATCGGCCTGGTGCGCCGCAGGCTGCTGCACATGTTCGACATCGAGCAGCCTGTGGTATATGCCTGCCTGGACTGGAAGACGGTCTTCAACATGGCGCGCAAGAATGTGGTGGAGTTCGCCGAACTGCCCAAGACGCAGGGTGTGGACCGCGACCTGGCGCTGCTGGTGGACCGTGACGTGAAGTTCGCCGACATCGAGGCCGCGGCCTACAAGGCCGGAGGCAAGCTGCTGCGCGACGTGCGTCTGTTCGACGTCTACGAGGGCGACAAACTGCCTGAGGGCAAGAAGTCCTATGCCATCTCGCTGACACTGCAGGATCCGGAGAAGACCCTCAATGACAAGGCCATCGACGCCATGATGCAGCGCATTGTCAACAGCATCAAGCAGGCCACCGGCGCCGAACTCCGTTAACTTGGAATTAAATTACATACATATACACCTAAGTATTTCTGACAACTACAAATGGGAAGAGCATTTGAATACCGCAAGGCCCGCAAGCTGAAGCGCTGGGGCAACATGAGCCGCACGTTCACCCGTATCGGCAAGGAGATCACCATCGCCGCCAAGGCCGGTGGTCCGGATCCGAACATGAACCCCCGCCTGCGCGTGCTGATGCAGAACGCCAAGGCCGCCAACATGCCCAAGGACACAGTTGAGCGCGCCATCAAGAAAGCCACCGACAAGGATTCCGGCGATTATAAGGAGATTGTCTACGAAGGATACGGTCCCCATGGCATCGCCATCGTGGTGGAGACCGCCACGGACAACAACCAGCGTACCGTGGCCAACGTCCGAAGCTACTTCAACAAGTTCGGCGGCAGTCTGGGCACCCAGGGCTCTCTGTCGTTCCTGTTCGACCACAAGAGCGTGTTCCACATCAAGCCCTCCGACCTGGACCAGGAGGAGTTCGAGCTTGAACTGATGGACTTCGACGGCGAGCTTGAGACCGACGACGAGGGCGAGGAGTGGATCGTATACGGTGCCTTCGACCAGTTCGCCAACATCCAGAAGTATCTGGAGGACAAGAGTGTGGAGATTGTTTCCGCCGAGTTCGAGCGCATCCCGACCGACTACAAGGAGGTTACCGCCGAGCAGCGCGAGGCAATCGAGAAGCTCCTGGAGAAGTTCGAGGACGACGAGGACGTACAGAACGTATTCCACAACATGAAGGACGACGAGGAGTAATCCCGTATAATTCGACATTACAATACAATGTAGGGACGCACGGCTCGTGCGTCCTTATATTGTTCCATCAATTAAAAAATCGAATACCATGAATTTCACCGAATTATTAGACCTGATGAGACGCGACCGGAGTTACCGCCGCTTCGATGCGACCAAGACAATCAGCGATCAGGAGCTGGATGAACTCGTCAACGTGGTGCGTTACTGTCCCTCGGCTCGCAACATGCAGCCGCTGAAATACCGCAAGGTCTGCGGACAGGAGGAATTGGACCTTGTCTATCCGTTGCTGAAGTGGGCCGGTTATCTGACCGACTGGGACGGCCCTGAACCGGAGGAACGTCCCACAGCCTATCTGGTGCAGTGTCTGGACGCCACTCTGTCGCAGAACTGTCTTTGCGACGATGGCCTTCAGCTGGAGGCTCTGACGCTGGCCGCCGTATCGCGCGGCCTGGGATGCTGCATCATCAAGTCGTTTGACGTCCCTGCGCTGACAGCGGCTCTCGGCATCCCCGAGCACCTGAAGCCCCTCTACATCCTGGCCATCGGCCATCCCGTGGAGCAAGTCGTGATTGAAGACATCCACGACAACGACATCCATTACTACCGCGACGCCGACGCCGTCCACCACGTCCCCAAGCGCCCCCTCTCCGAACTGCTGATCCACTGATCTTCACCAAGCCCCGAACAAACCCATGACCAATTTGGTTATGTCAGTAATAATACCTAAATTTGCATTGTCCAAATTTTAGGAACGACATGAGAAAGGAATTCGGCAAGTGGCTCATGGATATAGCCAAGTATATCATTACAGCTGTTATTCTTTCATCGGTTTTCGGTGAAATAGAATCCTGGGCAATGTATGCAATTGGCGGAATATCAGTTCTGGCGACACTTCTAATTGGCCTATACTTAGTTTCAGACAAACCTGTCAGAATCTTTAGAAAACGAAATAATAGTAACTCTTAAAAATAATATTATGGGGTTCATATTTATGTGTAGTTTAGTGACGCTCATTGCCTTGGTAGGCGGTGGTTACTTCTATATCCAGGATAGAAAAGCGGAGAAACGTCACACCGACAAATAAACCAGTAGAATCAACTCCGGGACTCTTTTTGATATTGAATCCCGTACCAACATAAAAAGGAAGAGGTCACCACACACCTCTTCCTTTTTGTCTTTATCTTGGCCCCACGACACTCCAGGCTTACTGGAGGATGCCGGAATCGATCTGGCCGGTGCTGCCGGGACCGTTATCCCGCTCTACCTTCCGGCCGTAGGAGAATGAGTAGGACAGCTGAAGCTTGATGCCCCATGAAGTGGAAGGCCAGTAGTACTCCCGTGTCCAATCTGAATAGTTCTCATATATCCGCTCCACATACAGAGCTTTGGCAGTTGACCGCAGGAAATTGCTGGCCGTTACCGACACATTGAATCCATTGGCTCCCCAGCCGGCCTTAAGCTGATAATAAGAGGGCTCGACAAAAATCCGGCTGTCCTGTGTCACACGCTTTTTCCGCGCACTGTAATATCCCGAGAAATAGAAATTCTTCAGGTAGTAGTTGATTCCCGCTGAACATCTCAGGAAATTCCCGCTGTAGTTGTACTTTCCTCCCCTATGCCCGTAATCGCCGTAGGCACTGACCCAGAAACTCAACGACCGGTTCAGCATACTCATCTCCAGGCTCCCACCGTAAGCCAACGTCTCAAAATAACCCTCCCGCGTCAGCGAATTCAGCATCATCTCCCGTCCGTCTATTACCACGGGAGTGAAAACGTCCGTCGTCGGCTTGTTCCAGCGGCGATATTGACCGAATGCCGATATAAACAGATCCTGACATACATTCCATTGATATGACGCATTGACTGAATTGAACAACGTCGGCTTGAGCGAGGGGTTACCGGTAACGGCGTCAAACAGATTCCGTACCACTATATTCGGACTTCTCTGCGCCACACCTACGGTCCAATGCGACATCTCCGAACTTAACGACAGCTGATGCCGTTTGTTGAAATTATATCCCAATTGTATATAATACTTCGGTAGCCACCTCCGGTCCTTGACGTCCTCGAACTTCTTATATGTATAATAGAGGGTGACGGATGGAGACATCCAGAATTTACCGAAATATAATCGGGAGGACACACCGACCCCGACAGCGTCAGTGAGATTATGCACCCGGGACAGGTCTGAACCCACATAATGGAGTTTATTGTCGGCCAATTCTCCAAAGAGGGATACCGTAAGCGACTGCCTACCCCATTTCTTCATGCCGCTGACATTTACGAAACCGTGCCAGGCGTTCTCTCTGGCGTCAGTGATTATATCCTTGTTATCCGAAGTATATGAGTTGCCCGAGAAGTGATGCGAATACTTTAACGTTGGACTCACCGACAGAGTCACCTCATGAGGCAGGAAGAACTGATAGCTGCCACGCCAGGTGGCCGAATTGGAACGGAAATCCTGCCCGGATCTCGATATACCGTTGGGATATACCTGCGGTGTGTAGATATTGTTGTTTCTGAACCTGAGCCGGCTTCCGTTACCCTGATAACCGATGGTGTTGGATACCCTGCTGCGTGTGTCCGAATAAACCGCCCGCAGCGTAGCGTACTCGGTGCTATGATTGTAACGGCGGTCGTCAGTGCTCAGATACCAGCTGACATCGCCATTGGGAAACTGATAGTTAGACTGCTCTTCCTTACGTGAACGATGGTCGAGCTCATAGAAGTATCCGGCCGATACATCATAGGTCATCTTCCTGTAGCTGAACTTTGAATTGACCGTGAAATTACCAGAAGGATCCGGCATTGTCTGATATGCATCTCCCTTGGTGTATCCGCCGTACTCATACCTCACCATCACGAAGTTCACCACATACCGAGCTCCGTTGAACCGCGGGTCCTGGGGATTCTCGTACACCTCTACGTATCTGACGTCCTGTGGCCGCATTCCGGCCAGCTGGTTCTTGTCGGCGGGCATGAAATCAATGAACGTCTGGACTTCCTCTCCTAAGTTCGTTGTAATCGACTTATCCATAGGATTGACGCGCACCGTAGGCAATCCCATGGCCAGCAGCAGGTCGGCACCGCCGTGCGAGGCGTTCTTCTCCCGCTTGCCGGGCATGAACACCGTCTTGTCCATCTCGATCCGTGCTCGCTCCGTCTTGACGGTGACGCCCTGCAAAGTCACCGGCGCCTCGACCATCTGCACGTCGCCCACATTAAAATCGGTGGCCCTTCGGTAGGCCGTCAGATAGCCCACGCTGCTCAGCTTCAGTATCACGTTCCGTACATCGCACGGCACCGCGAACCGACCGCTGCGGTCCGTGAAGGCATACGTCAGCACCGTCGAGTCCCTGGGTGCCAGCAGCATCACCGTGGCATGCTGAACTCCTTCGCCATCCTGACCCACCACACGACCTGTGTAACGGTACAGACCACGCTGCATCGCCTCCACATATATTCCACTGCGCGTCTGCGACACCCTGACGGGCAGGCGCGAGGTCAGCCTGCGGACTGCCTCCAGCCCATTGTCCATATCGATTCTGGCCGATGTCCGGTAATTGTCCAGCTCGTCGTAGATGAAGCTCAACTTCAGTTCCGGATGCTCGCGCGAGATCCGAGTCAACGCTGTCGACAGCGGAGTGTTGTCAAAGCGATAGTCATATTTCAAAGCGTATAGGGAGAGACAGGCCATGACACAGACGGCCAGCATCAGATATCTTTTCATGTGTCCACAGTATTACTTAACGATTATTGTATTGTCCTCCAGCGTGATGCTGAAACGCTCGAAGTTGTCGAGCGACGCTATGGTCTCCTCAACGGGCTGCGTCGTATCCCATACATAGTACAGGCGCAATGACTTCGGGCCATCCGACTTGTAGACCACCTTCAAGCCATGCTGTCTGGCAATCTGTTCCAGTATGGATTCCAGCGTATCATCCCCGAACTCGACCTGCGTCGGCAGCTGAGCCACGGTGAATGTCTCGGCTACGGCAACCGAATCGTCCGGATCGACTTCAGACGATTCGGCAACGGTTGCCGTTGTGCCTGCGGCAACTGGCCTGACGGTCCCCTGATTGCGGACCGTCAGGCCGATGCCTGTGGCCACTGCCAACAGCGACGTGGCTACAACGACCGAGATTATGGCGGCGCGGCGCTGGCGCCACAGCATATGCAATCCCTTACGACGATGTTTTCCGGCGAACCGTCGCCACTCACGGTCGATGTCTTCAGCATCGGCCGTTGTTTCCGCCGCATGGAGTGATGATGAGACCGCGCTCAGAGTCTCGTAGATCTCGCGCATCTCGGGGTCGGCAAGCATGTTGTCTATTTCCTGCGGAGTGTACTTCCCCGGATTGTCGATGAGTTCCAGAATCCTGCCTGTCTTATCCATTTTCTTCAATTATTGGTCGTAGTATCTCGATGGCTCGTCTCAGATGCTTATAAACCGCCGCCTCGCTGATGCCCAGGGTTCTGGAGATTTCCGCATACTTCATTCCTTTGTAGAAGCGCAATCGGACCACTTCTGCAGTCTGCGGCGTAAGACGGTCGGATATCAGCCCGGCCAGCCTGTCGCAGTCGGTCATAGCGGCATCGGTATCTTCCCCGCCACTCTCCACGTTCAGGATATACAGTCCGGCCACTCGCTGACGGACATCAAGGTCGCGAAGATAGTTCAGCGAGCGGTTGCGGACGGCCCGCAGCAGATAAGGTGTATCCACTGCCGCTATGGAGTCCGAATCGAGCAGCGACTCGAACACGCCGTGCACCACGTCGCCCGCAGCATCGCGGTCATGGACCATGGCGACAGCAAGCCTGAGCATCACCGCGTAGTTGGCCTTGAACAACCGCTCTATGTCCTGATTCTTTGCCATACATCTACAATACACCCCAATCGTGATTTTCCCAACCCTGTACTAAGAACGATTTTGATGGTTAACATATTTTAACACTATAAAACTAATTATTTAGTTGCACAAACGAAATATTTAGTTTAACTTTGCCGCAACTAAAAATTTAGTCAAATGAAGGCTGGAAGGAAAAAACAGGTACTTACCGAGAAGGAAAGCATAATAATGAATATGCTGTGGGACAACGGACCGATGTTTGTCCGCGAGATGCTGGAGCATTATCCCGAGCCCCGCCCGCATTTCAATACCGTCTCCACACTGGTACGCATCCTGGAGGGCAAGGGATACGTCACCCATGAGGTGGTGGGCAACTCCCACCGCTTCCAGGCCATCGTGGACCGCTCGGCGTTCCAGAAGCAGGGTATCGCCGAAGTCATCAGGAACTACTTCAACAACTCCTACAAGATGGCCATCTCCGCGCTGGTCGAGGATGACAAGCTAACCGTCGACGAGCTGAAAGAGATTATAGAATACATCGAGAACAAGAACCGCTAAATCCGACCGCATCATGGGAGATTTCTTTTCATTCACGCTACAGTCCGGAATCATCCTGGCTTGCCTGTATCTGCCCTACCGGCTGCTGCTGGCACGGGAGAAGCAGCATCGCCTGAACCGGAACATCCTGTTGGGCATGTATCTGCTTGCCATTGTGGTTCCACTCTCCAGGACAATCTCGTTCGGACACAGTGAAGCCGTCACGACTCTTGACACCATGGCCGACATCACGATCGGCCCCCTGACCGGAGGACTTGTTCGGACACCTCCTCCTGTATGGGCCAGGAGTCTGCTTTGGGTCTACGTCGTCGGAGTGGCCTTCACATTGGCGCGGTTCATCTGGGCGTACGCAAGGATCTCGATGATAATACGGCGGGGAAGGAAGATAGAGAAGAATGGCTATACCCTGGTCATAACCGGCCGTGAATCGGATGCCCCGTTCAGCTGGCGTCGATATGTCGTTGTCGGTGACGAGGCGGACGCTCAGGAATGCAACGCCGTGATGATACATGAGTTGCGGCATCTGTCGGCCGGGCACAGCATCGACCTGCTGTTAGGCCAGCTCTACGCCATCGCCGTGTGGTACAATCCCGTGTCGTGGCTGATGATCGAGGAGCTCAAGACCATTCATGAATATCAGGCGGACCAGGCCGTGATCGACTCCGGCGTGAACCTCCGCGAATACCAGATGCTGCTCATAAAGAAAACTGTTGGCGCGAGATTGCCGTCACTTGCCAACAGTTTGAATCATAATAAACTCAAAAAACGTATTACTATGATGTATCAATCAAAATCAAAGGTAGCGGGGCGCCTCAGCGGACTGGTGCTGGTACCCGCCCTGGCCATCGGCATGGCCGTGGTGTCCATCCCCGCCGTGGCGTCGCTAATCTCCGATGCCTCGGAGGCGACTCTGGCGGATTCTCCCCGCAAAGTTACGAAAATTTCCGCAAACACGGAAAAGGTTCAGTCGGAACCATCCTCTTTCACCGCGACGTTCACTCCGCTTGAGGAGGTCGCTGTCGTCGCTCCGGCTCTGACCGATGCCAAGGCTGCCGAGCCTGAGGCCGCTCCCCTTGCCGGGCAACCCTCCGCAGCAGATGAAAAGGAGGAATCGGCCGCGACGAACAAGGAGGTCTTCGTGGCCGTGGAGAAACAGGCTGAGTTCCCCGGTGAGATGGTTGGGCTGATGAAATGGCTGGCCAACAACATCCGATACCCCGAGGATGCACATCATGCCGACGTTCAGGGCCGCGTGATCGTGAAGTTCATCGTCAACGCCGACGGAAGCGTCTCCGACGCCCAGGTCATCAAGAGTGTCTATCCCTCGCTGGACCAGGAAGCCCTCCGCGTTATCATGGCAATGCCCAAATGGCAGCCGGCCGAGAACGGCGGCAAGAAGGTGGCCTCCTACTTCACTCTCCCCCTCACCTTCAGGCTCCAGCCTTCCGAGCCCAAGGACTCCTGCGTGAATGTCGACAGCCACAAGTAGTCAGTAGCTGCGCGTCACTCCGTGCCGCGCATCAACACGGACCAAAGTCCTTATGAATTGTACTGCGTAGCCAATTATGCATTATGCACTCTTCATTCTTAATTTAATTACGCATTGAATCGTGCCGCTCATCAGCATAGATCAAATACCTAATCCTTAGGACGTACCGTCGGGTGCGTCCTATTTTTATGCAGTTTGACGTGAACCCGTGTGGCAACGAGGTTGTTGTTACTTTGAAAAGACAGAATCTTTATCCCACACCAGGTTGGAGAGGTTACGATAACGCATCCTTGAAGTCACGATGTGATTTCATCATAAACATCACCTTTTCGTAACCTTGATGTTGCGGGAGACTGGGTGTCCACGGGCATCCATTCTCCCGCTTTTCATATCCCTCCCGTATTATTTTATTGCGCCTTATCTGGACCATCCGGTTGGCTTTAATGGCGCGCAAAGCCGCAAAGGGCTCCGCATCGTTCTCAAGTGCGAGTGTGGATGGAATCGCCGGCCGTAGCTAAGCTCGCCAATGGTTATGGATAACCCAGGACGCGAATTTCGCAGAGCCGTCCGGACCGCTTGGCGCACTTGGCGTCGGGAATCCCGATTCCATCGCGTCCTTGGCGGCAGCGGCGACACGCCGGATGGCGGATGGGCTGCCAATATCCAATGCCGGCTTTGCGCGCGTTTCAATGAAGCCTGAATCCCGAATTTTTACTAAATTTGCAGATAAAAACTCAAAACATGAAACCATATATAGTTTGCCACATGATGTCATCGGTCGATGGACGCATCGACTGCGCCATGACCGAGGCCATCGACAATTCCGATGTATATTACGACGCGCTGGACAGCCTGAACCTCGACGCCACTCTGGAGGGCCGTGTCAGCCGTCAGATGCACTACGCCCTACCCCAGCCCTTCCAGGCCAAGGACAAGACTCCCATCGGCCGCAAGGAATTCCATATCGCCCATACCGCCGACCGGTACGACATAGCAGTCGACACGCACGGATCGCTGACCTGGCCCGAAAGTGCGTCGGCCGACAACCTGCTGGTCATCACCGACCAGCGATGTCCCAAGGAGTACCACGACTACCTGACCTCCAACGGCATCTCGTGGATAGCCTGCGGGGAGGCCGGCATAGACCTGCCCAAGGCTATGGAGATCCTGGGCGACCGGTTCGGCGTAAAACGCCTGGGCGTTGTGGGCGGCGGCCACATCAACGGCGCCTTCCTGAAAGCCGCCCTGCTTGACGAGGTCAGCCTGATGATCGGCGGCGGCATCGACGGCCGAGCCGGCATGGCGGCCGTCTTCGACGGCATCAAGCCCGGTACCTATCCCCCGACCCTCCTGACCCTGACCGACGTCACCCGCCTCGGCAACACCGTCTGGCTCCGCTACCTCCCGAAGAAATAACTGTCCCTTCACCCGTCCCTTCGGGATATCGGATTTCAGACTGCGGCAGCGGTCACACAACTTAGCCCCGGTCAGCGCATCCGGCTTCGCCGAGACCGCGCTGACCGGGGGCTCCCATCCCCTCTCCCCCGACCACGGTGTGGTCGCGCAACAAAATTATTTTAACTCAATTTAACAAAGTGTTTTAACTCAATTTAATAAAGCAAACCATTGCAAAAACACAAAACGATTTTGACAAATCGGATTTAATTATTACTTTTGCAATCAGTTATGGATAATTTTACATATTTGGAAAATCCAGAGCGGACTGACCCCGTGCGCCAGTCTTGATTGACCCTGTAAAATTATTTTAGATTGACCCTTTTGAAGTCCTGGCCGACGGGGTCATTTTAATTTTGGATACTTACTTTCCGTATGCCTTCATCTTGCG